>NVSL01000061.1 GCA_002401215.1 Flavobacteriaceae bacterium
TAAAATGTCAGAAAAACAAATTACTCCATCCATATCATATCGTCTTAGAGGTTGTAAACTTGCTTCAACAGCTACGTCGGGTGTTTTACAAAGCTCTAAAAAAGTATATTCTTCTTTAAGTGCTCTGTATTCTGGTAAATGTCTACCAGCTTGTCGCATAAGCCAAACAGGAACACGAGAATTAGTGCCGTCGAGTGCTTTTAGAATTAGTTTATCTTTCATTCTTTTTCCTTTACTACTATAGTTTTTATTCAGTGGTAATATACGTTACATGCTCGAATAAACCAATAAATTTGTATTTTCTCAATTGAAAGCTATAATCTCTAAAACAAGTAATATCTGAGAGAATATGTCAGCTAAAATAAGAGATATCCCGTATAATAGCAAAAAGAGAGCCAAAAAGTATTTTTGCGTAGTTAAAAGGACTTTATAGAGTGAGTATTTACTGGAAACGATGGAGCGAGGCTAATTTTAGCCGAAACTTGAGGAGTTAGAATGATCCCTATGGAAATAAAGTGGTAGAAATAAATCATCCTCTATTAGGATATATAAAAGAATATGCACTTTTGTCAGTTGCAAGTTATCATGATAACTTTGAAGTAAGCCCATTTTTTGAAATGTTTGATAGAGATACCTACAGCAGTTACCCACAGCAGATTGTAAATTGTGACGGTTTTTCATCTAGTGATAAGCAAAGAGCTTTGGCAATTGACACAACTATTTCTGTTGACAAGCGAATCATGGATATAAACTACATGGGGTCGATGGCATTATCAAAAGGACTTTTACCACATTTTATTGAAAATAATTCTGGGCATTTTGTGACGATTACGAGTATCACCGGAAAAGTTGCAACACCTCAAAGGACTTCATATTCGGCATCAAAACATGCGCTTCATGGATTTTTTGACAGCTTAAGATCCGAAGTTTTTAAACACAATATTGCGGTTACTTTGGTGCTTCCGGGATATGTGAATACCAATTTATCGTTCAACGCTTTGGTGGGTGATGGGTCTAAACAAAATTCTGAAGACCATGATTTAGCCAATGGTTTGTCGCCAGAAACATTTGCTAAAAAATTAATTACGGCCATTGAAAAGAAAAAAAATGAAGTGGTAATTGCAGGGTTTAAAGAAACCTTGAGTGTTTATTTAAAACGCTTTTTTCCTGGGTTGTTAGCGAAATTGGTTCGGAAGGTAAATGCTTAGTTCTGCTTGTTCCATCACAGTTGAGAACTTTTAACGCTTCTCGATACAAATCTCACTCATTACAATCGTGAAATTCACTCGAAGTGGCGCCCTGGTCATTATTCCATTTTAATTATACATTCTTCCTTATTAACTTTTCATTTAACCCCATCCCACTCTGCGTAAAACTGGTCTAAAAAAGTGAGCATATATTCATGCCTTTGTTCAGCTATTTTTTTTCCTGAAGACGTATTCATTTTGTCTTTCAACAATAACAATTTTTCATAAAAATGATTGATCGTTGGAGCAGCTGATTTTTTATATTCCTCTTTGCTCATATTAAGGTTTGGTTTAATCTCTGGGTCGTACATAGGTCGATTTTTAAATCCACCATAATTAAAACAGCGCGCAATTCCGACAGCACCTATGGCATCCAATCTGTCTGCATCTTGAACGACTTCTAACTCGGGAGACGTCCATTTTTCACCATCCACATCCAACGAATTTTTATACGAAATATGATTGATGATATTCACCACATGTTCAATAATAGAAACATTTACATTTTGAGATTCTAAAAATTTCTGCGCCATTTTTGGGCCTACAGTTTCATCACCATCATAAAATTTAGCATCCGCAATATCATGTAATAAAGCACTGAGGATAACGATAAAATCATCCACCTTTTCTGATTTAGAAATCAACACAGAATTTTTATAAACGCGTTCTATATGAAACCAATCATGTCCGCCTTCAGCATTTTCTAATGTTTTTTTGACGAATAAAATGGTGTTATCAATAATTAATTTGCTGTTCATAGTAATGATATTTATTACGTCAGTTCGAGTGATTTTTGAATTGTTAAAATTCAAAAATAGCATCGAGAACCGATTAAATGACTTCTCTATATATTTTTTATTCGTTCCTTATAAAAAAATACTCGAAGTGACGATAAAAATAAAAAAATCCACTCAATTAAATGAGTGGATTTTGATATAATAAATTATTTGGTAACTGAGCGGAGTCGAAGTTTAGATCCTGAAACGAGTTCAGGATTAGTTCGACTAGACATTTTTAAATAAAATTTAAAAATGAGTCTCACTAACAAAACTCATCAAAAGCTCCTGCTAAATTCCCTGCAATGTCTTGCGCAGAGCGACCTTCAATATGATGGCGTTCTAACATGTGTACCAACTGACCATCTTTAAATAACGCCATTGACGGTGAAGAAGGAGGGAAAGGAATCATAAATTCTCTTGCCTTATTTGTTGCTTCGCCATCAACTCCTGCAAAAACAGTTACTAAGTTATTTGGTGTTTTATCAAAACCTAAAGAAGCGATTGCTCCGGGTCTTGCGGTACCTGCTGCACATCCGCAAACAGAGTTTACAACTACTAAAGTTGTCCCTTCTTTTGCTAGGGCTGCGGTTACTTCGTCTGTGGTATGTAATGATGTAAAACCAGCAGTTTCAAGTTCTGAACGCATTGGTTTTACTAATTCTTCTGGATACATAATTTGTGTTTTAAATTGGGTGTAAAGATACGTTTTTTTTCAAATGTAAAATGTGCTATTTTCTTGCCATCTTACTTTCAATAACTACGGTGGTGAGGATTAATAATCCCCCAAAAAAGGTATTTAAATTCGGAATTTCTGACAAGAAAAAAAATGCAATTATGATTCCGAATATTGGTTGAATACTACTAATAATACTTGCGGTAGCTGCACTAAAATGTTTTAGACTTTTCACAAATAATGTATGGCCGATGGCAGTTGTTAAAACTCCTAATAATATTACATATTGGTATTGTGTTTTAATTCCTGAAACATCAAATGTGAATACTACTGGAATCAAAACAATCGATAAAATTACCAACTGAAAAAGCATCAACATAGACCCGTTGTATTTGTTGGTGTATTGTTTTAAAATCAGGTTGCGAAGTGAATAAAATAGCGCTGATAATAATCCGAAGAGAATTCCTTTTACATGTGAGTTGTCAAAATCTAAATCTGGAGCTAAAATGTAGATACCTAATAAAATCATACATCCTAATACAATGTGTATTGGCTTAAATTTTTCTTTTCCAAATAGAGGTTCTAATAATGCTGTTAGCGCTGGAAAAGTAAAAAGAGATAACATTCCAATAGCAACATTTGATGCTTTTAAAGCATAGAAATAGGTGATCCAATGTGCTCCTAGAAAAAGTGCACTTAAGAAGAATCGAAAGCGTTCATTTTTAGCCAACCGTATAATTTGTACACCTTGAAATTTACAGTAGATAAATGTGGCGAGCATACCTACAAAACTTCTTCCCAAAATAATTACTGGTGTAGGTAAATCAATAAATTTACCTAAAGCACCTGAAGTACTTATAAATAAAGAGGCAAGAATTAATACGGATAGGTTTTTATAATGACTATTTTCCATATTATATTTGGTTCAAAACTGATAGTGCTTTCTCAACAGAATCGATTCTAATAAATGTGATTAAAAGTCGCAATCCATTTTTGGTTTCTTTTTCTTTCATTACACAGGTTGTTGGATTTTTTTTGAGATAATTCAGCACCCGAGTAAAATTTTCTGTTTGATAAAAATCACTTTGTTGATCAGCAACAAAATAACCTAACAATCTTTTTTGTTTTAAAATGATTCGCTCTAATCCTATTTCTTTTGCAATCCATTTGATACGAACCGAATTGAATAAATCTACCACTTGAGTCGGAATCTCACCAAAACGATCGATCATATTTTTCTCGAATTCTTGCAGTTCTTCTTCAGAGTTTAACTCTCCTAATTTGTTGTACAAGCTCAAACGTTCAGAAATAACAGAGATATAATCATCAGGAATTAAGATTTCAAAATCAGAATCTATCTGCACTTCTTTTACATATTCTTTCGGCTTATTGTCATCTTTATACAATTCTTTAAATTCATTTTCTTTGAGTTCTTCAATGGCTTCATTCAATATTTTTTGATAGGTATCAAACCCGATATCATTGATAAATCCACTTTGTTCTCCACCTAATAAATCTCCTGCTCCACGGATTTCTAAATCTTTCATAGCAATGTTTAATCCGCTTCCTAAATCAGAAAATAACACCAAAGCTTCAATACGTTTTCTAGCATCATCCGTCATCACATGATAAGGTGGCGTAATAAAGTAACAGAATGCTTTTTTGTTAGACCTACCAACACGTCCACGCATTTGATGGAGGTCAGACAATCCAAAATTATTGGCATTGTTGATAAAAATTGTATTGGCATTTGGCACATCCAAACCGCTCTCAACAATCGTGGTCGAAACCAACACATCAAACTCATTGTTCATAAAAGCGAGCATCAAACTTTCTAATTTTTTTCCCTCCATTTGCCCGTGACCAATTGCAATTTTCGCATYCGGAACTAGGCGCTGAATCATTCCTGCAACTTCTTTGATGTTCTCAATTCTATTGTGAATAAAAAAGATTTGACCCCCACGAGAAATTTCATATTGAACAGCATCTCTAATTGTTTCTTCGCTAAACCTAATAACCTGCGTATCGATAGGATGACGATTAGGAGGAGGCGTTGTAATCACCGATAAATCACGTGCTGCCATCAAACTAAACTGTAAAGTTCTAGGGATTGGCGTCGCGGTTAATGTCAACGTATCCACATTTTCTTTGATGGTTTTTAGTTTGTCTTTTACTGAGACTCCGAATTTTTGTTCCTCATCAACAATCAGTAATCCGAGGTCTTTAAAGACAACTTGTTTGCTCACCAATTGATGCGTGCCAATGACAATATCAAGACTTCCATTTTCTAAATTATTTAAAACTTCTTTTCGTTGATTGGCCGTTCGGAATCTGTTGAGATAATCAACAGTTACGGGGAAATCTTTCAACCGCTCAGTAAAAGTTTTGAAATGTTGAAATGCCAAAATGGTTGTCGGCACCAATATCGCGACTTGTTTTCCATTGTCAACTGCCTTAAAAGCTGCGCGAATTGCCACCTCCGTTTTTCCAAAACCAACATCGCCACAGACCAATCTGTCCATCGGTTGTTCTTTTTCCATGTCGGCTTTTACATCTGCGGTTGCTGTAAATTGATCGGGAGTATCTTCGTACATAAAACTCGCCTCCAACTCATGCTGCATAAAACTATCTGGGTTAAATCGATAGCCCTTTTCCATTTTCCGTTTTGCATACAATTTGATTAAATCGTAGGCGATTTGTTTAACCCGTGTTTTTGTTTTTTGCTTTAATTTTTTCCAAGCACCCGAACCCAACTTATACATTTTCGGAGCTTTGCCATCTTTTCCGTTGTATTTAGAAATTTTATGTAGCGAGTGTATGCTTAGATACAACACATCCCGATCTCCATAAATTAGTTTGATGGCTTCTTGTTGTTTGCCTTGAACGTCAATTTTTTGAAGCCCACCAAATTTCCCGATTCCATGATCAATGTGTGWTACATAATCTCCAGTTTCTAGATTTGTCAATTCTTTTAAGGTGATGGATTGCTTTTTTGCAAAGCCATTTTTTAATCTGAATTTGTGATAACGCTCAAAAATCTGATGATCGGTATANCAAACTATTTTGTTTTCAATGTCAATGAACCCTTGGTAAAGCGGAAATACAATTGGTTTGTAAGTAACCTCTTCATCCACACTTCTACCTTGCTCAGCTCCGGCATTAAAGATATCTTCAAAACGTTTTGCTTGTTTTTCGTTGTCGCAAAACAAGTAATTTGTAAATCCGTTTTTGGTGTTTTTTTGAAAATCTGCAATCAGTAAATCAAATTGTTTGTTGAAAGATGGTTGAGGTTTTGTGTTGAAAGAAATAGTATTATGAGATGCTGAACCAAGTTCAGCATGACGAGATATAGCTATCTCTACAAGATTAAAATCCTCCAATTGATTTTTAATGAGCGTTCCATCACAAAATAATTCGGATGGTTTACCATGATTAATTTCTGCAGACAATTCTGAAAAAGCAATTTTTGACTTTTCAAATAACTTGTCTAATTGTGCGCAGAGCGATTCAATATTTTTAGAAAAAACAACGGTATTTGAGTGGATGTATTTTAAAAAACTTTCGCGTTTTTCTTCCAACTGTTTGTTTTCAACATTGGGCATAATGCTGATTTTTTTTAACTTTTCTAAAGACAGTTGTGTCTCTACATCAAAGGTTCGGATGCTGTCAACTTCATCTCCAAAAAACTCAATTCGATAGGGCTCGTCATTCGAAAAAGAAAACACATCTATGATGCCGCCACGTACTGAAAACTCTCCTGCTTCTCCAACAAAATCTACGCGTTTAAAATTGTATTCGAATAACACTTCGTTGATAAAATCTAGAGATAATTCTTCACCAACAGCTAATTTTAAGGTTGTTTTTTCTAACTCTCTTTTGGTGATGACTTGCTCAAAAAGAGCATCCGGATAGGTAACAATAATCGCCGGTTTTTTGCGTGAATTGATTCGGTTTAAAACTTCTGACCGCAATAAAATATTGGCGTTGTCGGTCTCTTCAATTTGATATGGTCTGCGGTATGACCCAGGATAAAACAGCACATTTTTATCGCCAACCAACCGCTCTAAATCGTTTAAATAATAGGCAGCTTCTTCTTTGTCATTAAAGATGAGAAGGAATGGTTTTTCTGATTTTTTAAAAGTCGATGAAATAACAAAAGACAATGAGGATCCCACCAAATTAGAAATTTCTAACTTGTTTTTGTCGCTGTGGATAGCTGCAATAAGTTGATTTATTTTATCAGAATGATTGTAAAAATCAACATTAAACTGTTTACTCAAACTAACTAATTTTTGCCAAAGATACTTGAAATATATTTTAGATTAAAGCTCCTCTTTAGATAAAATCAGTACTTTTATCGCGCTAAATTTTAAGGGAATTCAAGTTTACGAATAGCCCGTTATTATTTTATTTAATATTGCTTCTCGATACAAAAATTTCGCTTTTTTTTTAAAATAAGCGAAATTTTCACTCGAACTGACGACGAATATATTAAGTTTTAACAGGCATCAATTTAATGATTATGAATAAAAAAAATATTACTGGAATTCAGCAAATGGGTGTTGGAGTTGCTGATGTACATGTTGCATGGAAATGGTATCGACAAAACTTTGGAATTGATATCGGAGTCTTTGAAGAAGAGGCTGTTGCCGAATTAATGTTGCCATATACCGAGGGCAAAAAACGTTCGAGGCACGCGGTGTTGGCATACAATATGCAAGCTGGTGGCGGTTTCGAAATTTGGCAACATACAGGAAAAACTCCTGAAAAACCAACCTTTGAAATCACCCTTGGAGATCTCGGAATTTTTATTGCAAAACTAAAAAGTAAGGATGTGCAAAAAGCGTATGATTTTATGAAATCGAGAGGCTTGAATTTACTTTCTGAAGTTGTAAAATCGCCAAATAACAAACCACACTTTTTTGTAAAAGATCCTTTTGATAATATTTTTCAGATAGTTGAAAATGCCTATATTTTTGAAGAAACTCCTGCTAAAACAGGTGGGATTTTTGGAGCAATAATCGGTGTGAGTGCTATTGATGAATCGCTGAAAGTGTATCGAGATATTTTAGAATATGATGTAGTGGTATATGATAAAACCGGAGTCTTTGAAGATTTGTCAGAACTACCAGGAGGAACTAAAAAAGTAAGGCGAATTTTATTAAAACATTCTGCAAAAAGAAGTGGTGGATTTGCTCCTTTGTTAGGACCATCAGAAATTGAATTGGTGCAGTTGATTGACGAAAAAGGACGCGATATTTTTAAAGACAGAATCTGGGGCGACCTCGGATTTATTCATCTATGTTTTGATACAATTGGCTTGGATATTTTAAAAGAAGAATGTAAAACTAAAAATTTTCCGTTTACCGTTGATAGCGCCGAATCTTTTGACATGGGTGAAGCTGCAGGAAGGTTTGCTTATATCTCTGACCCCGACGGAACACCCATAGAATTTGTAGAAACACATAGAGTGCCTATCATCAAAAAAATTGGGTGGAACATCAATCTTAAGAATCGAGATCCTAAAAAATCATTGCCAAAATGGATGATTGGAACGATGCGTTGGAAACGTGTAAAGGACTAATGGTGTGATTTTCTTACAAAAAAGGCGATTGAAAATTTTTAAAATCAGGCAAATTCCGTATCTTTAGTCACAATCTCTAAATTAATAGGTTATGGCATTTTCAGATTTATTTACAAGAGGGGATCAGAAAAGAAATGTTGGTCATTTTGCGTGTATTGTTAGGCTCGCTTTAGCGGATAATGTTATTAGCGAAGGCGAACAAAAAATGTTAGATAGGATGGCAATTCGATTAAATATTTCTGACAGATTAAAAAAGAAAGTTTTAAAAGATCCAGAGAAATATCCCATTGAACCACCTGTGAGTTTTGAGAATCGTATTGAATGTTTATTTAATTTAACATCAATGATTTTGGCTGATGACGAAGCAATGGAAAAGGAAAAAGAAATATTGGTTAAAGTTGTGGTAGGTCTTGGATTCCCTACAGATAATTCAGAAATGATTTCAAGTAAGGCAATTGAATTAGCTATAAATAATAATAACTTAGAAGAATTTACTAAAAAAATAAAAGAGTTTAATTAAAACATTATCCTTTCGAATTTATACGATAAAACCGCCATCATTTTTGTTGGCGGTTTTGTTTTGAAATGATTATTTTTGAAGAAATATGTCTATGCAATCAACAAAACAATTTCAGGTTTATAACGCATCTGCGGGGAGTGGAAAAACATTTACTTTGGTAAAAGAGTATCTCAAAATTTTATTGGATACGGATGATATTTTTCGATTTCAAAATATTTTGGCAATCACATTTACAAACAAAGCAGCTGCCGAAATGAAGGAGCGCGTGTTGGAAAGTTTGCGTGATTTTGCAGATGGAAATCAAGGTGATTTATTTTTGATGATTAAGGTCGAATGTAATTTGTCGGAAGATAAAATTAAGGAAAGATCTACGCGCGTTTTAAACAGTATTTTACAAAATTATTCGGCTTTTAATATTACTACAATTGATAGTTTTACACATCGAATTGTTCGAAGTTTTGCTTTTGACTTGGGGTTATCACTCAATTTTGAAGTTGAGATGGATGCGAGGTCTATTATTGATGAAGCGGTAGATTTATTGATTTCTAAAATTGGAACAGATCAACAATTAACAAAAACATTGATTGACTTTTCTCTCGACAAAGCTGCAAATGACAAAGCTTGGGATATTGCAAATGACCTCAAAGATTTTGCAACTATTTTGTTGAATGAAACTGATGTAACTCAGCTACAAAAAATTGAAGATAAATCGATTCAGGATTTTACAGATTTAAAAAACAAGCTCAAAAAACAACAGGTAATTTTTGAGAAGGAATTTAAAGAAATTGGAGAAAAAGGATTAGAGGAAATCAATACAATGAATCTAGAGTTTGGAGATTTTTATTACTCTTTACTCCCAAAACATTTTGATGCATTAAGTAAAGATATCAATAAAGCAAAGTTTTTTGATGACGGTAAATTGAGAGAAAGGATTGAGGAAAACATGTTTTATTCTAAGAGTAAATCGGATGAAATTAAAAATTCAATTGAAGAAATTCTTCCAACACTTTTAGAATTATATGCTGAATCAGAAAAAATATATCAGCAGTATTTATTGAATAGTCTGGTATTAAAAGGGTTGATTCCGTTGGCGGTTTTAAAACATATTAATTCGTCTTTAAATGAAATCAAAGAAGATAATAATATCCGTTTAAATGCGGAGTTTAATCGCTTGATATCAGATCAAATAAAAAATGAACCCGCACCGTTTATTTATGAACGGATAGGAGAGAAATTTAGATATTATTTTATTGACGAAATGCAAGATACTTCGCAATTGCAATGGCAAAATTTGATTCCGTTGATAGAAAACGCATTGACGTCAGAAACGATAAAAAAAGAACGCGGAAGCCTGATGCTAGTTGGTGATGCAAAACAAGCAATTTATAGATGGCGTGGAGGAAAAGCGGAGCAGTTTATCAATTTATCAAATGATGAAAATCCATTTACAATTAAGAAATTTCCTGAAAATTTAGACACAAATTATAGAAGTTATTCTGAAATTATTGATTTTAATAATCAATTTTTTACACATGTTTCTGGCTTTTTAGGAAATGATGATTATAAGGATTTATACCTGACCGGGAATCAACAAAAAAAGAATAAGAGAGAAGGTGGGTATGTGCAAATATCATTTGTTGAAAAACCAAAAGAGAAAGAGGAAAGGGCTTTGATTTTTCCAGAGAAAGTATATGAGATTATTCAAAACTTAGATCCTGAATTTGATTTGAGTGATGTCTGTATTTTAGTCCGAAAAAAGAAAGAAGGAATCGCTATTGCCGATTATTTGACTGAGCAAAATATTAATATTGTATCGTCAGAAACCTTGCTTTTAAAGAACAATGTAAACGTCGATTTTACAATCAACATTCTTACGTATTTACAATTTCCAGAGCATAAAAAAGCAGCAGCAGATTCACTTTATTTTATTTGCAATAGGTTTGATTTAGATAAAGATGTACATCCATTTGTTTCGGGTGCAATTGATAAAACTCCTACGGAATATTTTAAATCACTTGAAGAATTTGGAATCTATTTTGACCAATACGAATTTTTACAACTTCCTTTTTATGATGCGATTGAATATCTGATTCGCAGTTTTAAATTGGTTGAGAATTCTGATGCTTTTGTCCAAGCATTTTTAGATGTGATTTTAGAATATCAAAATAAAAAAGGAAGTGGCTTAGCAGACTTTTTAGAATTTTGGAAGGCTAAGAAGGAAAATCTGAGTATTGCAATTCCAGAAATTAAAGGTGCTGTAAAAATAATGACCATCCATAAGGCAAAAGGATTAGAGTTTCCTGTGGTTATTTATCCGTATGATTTAGACATCTACAGAGAAATTAAGCCAAAGGTTTGGTATGAGCAGTTAGATAAAGAAGCTTATTTAGGTTTTGACACGACCTTAATAGATTACTCAAAAAAGATAGGGTATATAAGTGAGTATGGAAATAGCCTATTTAATGAGAGAAGACAAGAGGTACAGCTAGATAATTTAAATTTACTTTATGTTGCATTGACAAGACCTGTTGAGCAATTGTATATTATTACAGAATCTCATAAAAAAACCAATCCTTTAAATGAAGCTAAAAAATATTCAGATTTTTTTGTTGATTACATAAATACTATTGGTGTTGATAATGGCTGGGTACAAAATGATGAGGTGTATTATATAGGTGATTCAAAAAGAATTTCTGAGAAAGAGAATAGTAAAAGTGAAGTAAAATCAATTCAACAAGAACAATTTATTTCATCTTCTTGGAAAAACAAAAACATAAGTATTGTTTCAAGGTCATCGTTATTATGGGATACAGAACAAGGAACAGCAATTGAATATGGAAATTTAATTCATGAAATTTTGTCAAAAATTAAAACGATTGATGACGTTGATCTTGCAATTCAAAATTACATTTCAGAGGGCGTTATCAATAAAGAAAAAGCTATTGAGATTGAAGTGAGAATTAAGGAAGTGATAAATCATCCAATATTAAAAGAGTATTACCAAGCAAACCTTGATATATTAAACGAGCAAGAATTATTAACAAGTGAAAAACAACTTCAAATTCCCGATAGAATTGTTTTAAACAAAAAAACGGCTACTATAATTGATTATAAAACAGGTTTTCCAAATAAAAAATATCACAAACAAATAAGAAGCTATGCAAATTCACTTTCTGAAATAGGGTATCATATTTCAAAGATGTTACTTATTTATATCAATGATGAATTAACTTTTGAAGAAGTGCTAAAAAGCTAGAAATTAATGACCTTTAACTCTTAAAAAGGTTAATAAATYACTGAATTTTTATAATTCGCAGATTTATTTTAGGTTAATTCATAATATTTTGTAGATTTGTTTTTGAAATTAAGCTTTAACGGCTTATTTTTGCATAAAATTAGGAAACAATTAAATTAAAATTTTTTAAAATGAAACATTTAAAAGTAGCTTTACTAGCTTTATTTGTAGTTGCAAGTTTTAGCAACGTAAACGCTCAGGATAGCAACAATCCATGGGCAATCGGTTTTGGTATCAACGCCGTAGATTATTATCCAACTGGTTTTGATGCACCTGGAATTGGGACTTTTGGTAGTCAATTTGCGAATGCAAATGCCCACTACAACATTATCCCTGCTTTATCTAGAATTACTGTAGCAAGACACATTGATGGTGGATTCTCTTTAGAGGTTGCAGGATCTTTAAACAAAATTTCAGATATCGGAGAAAATAGTGTTTCTGATTTAACTTATTATGGATTTGATGGAGCAATTAAGTATTCATTTTTGCATAAAGACATGAAATGGTTCGACCCTTACTTAGGTGTAGGTGGTGGATATTCTATTTTAGATTCTGAAGGTGCAGCAACTGTAAACGGTACAATTGGTACTAACCTTTGGGTATCTGAGCACTTTGGATTTAACATTCAAACAACATACAAACATTCATTTAACGATGCTAATAACATGCCTCATTTTCAACATGCAGCTGGTGTTATGATCAGATTCGGTGGTATTGATACTGACGGAGATGGTGTATATGACAAAGATGATGCGTGTCCAGAAGAATTTGGTTTAGCTGAATTTAACGGATGTCCTGATACTGATGGTGACGGAATCATTGATTCAGAAGATGCTTGTCCAAACGATGCTGGTTCAGCTGAAATGAATGGTTGTCCTGATACTGATAGTGATGGTATTGCTGACAATGTTGATAACTGTCCAGATGTTGCAGGACCTGCAGCTAACAACGGTTGCCCTTGGGCTGATACTGACGGAGACGGCGTATTAGACAAAGATGATAATTGTCCAAATGAAGCAGGACCTGCAGCTAACAATGGTTGCCCTTGGTCTGATAGAGATGGTGACGGTGTTTTAGATAAAGATGATCACTGTCCTGATACAGCAGGAACTGTTGCGAATGATGGGTGTCCAGAATTGCCAGCAGCTGTACAAGAAGCTTTAAGATCTTACGCTAAGACAATTGTATTTGATACGGGAAAAACATCAATCAAAACTCAATCAGCAGGTGTATTAGATGACATTATTGCAATTTTGAATGAGTATTCAAATGCTAAATTTAACATCGAAGGTCATACTGATAGTACAGGTTCTGAAAAATTGAATCAAAAATTATCTGAAGGTAGAGCTAATGCAGTAATGGATTACTTAACTTCTAATGGTGTTGATGCCTCTAGATTAAATGCAGCAGGATACGGTGAAGATAAACCAATCAGCACAAATGATACTAGAGCTGGTAGAAGAGCAAACAGAAGAGTTGAAATTAACTTGAAGAAGTAATTTAAGAACTCAATAAATATTTTTAAAAACCGTTACATCTTTGATGTGACGGTTTTTTTATGCCCTAAATAATTGTAATTTGCAGTATGCAAAGTTCCTTATCAAATGTAGTCTCTCAAGTTCTTATAGAGAAATCAAAGCCATTTCAAAAAAC
>NVSL01000062.1 GCA_002401215.1 Flavobacteriaceae bacterium
GTTAAAAGCAAAAGAATTTGAACCACTGAGGAAAAAGAGGTCACAGAGAAAAGCAAAAGCAACTCTATTGGGAAAGGCACGTTAGTTTTTCATTATCTAACTCAATTTGACGTATGTAAAACACCTGCTCTAAACACTCGAAACTCAATCTACAACAGCTATGTCATTGCATCGATGGCTCGGTAAGTTTGAAGTTTATTGTCGGGAACACGTTTAGCTTCTTGTTCTGCGGTGCGCTCGGTGGCTTCTTGTATCATTTTTTCCATTTGTTCGGTTAACATCACTAGTCGTTCTTTCTGCTCTTGGGTTGGATTTTTCAGATTTTCGAGTGCTTCAATTTCTTTTTTGATGATTCCTCAGATGCTCTACTAATAATTCTTAAGTTTTTATTCATCTGTCTTGCTGATAAAACGATGAATAAATTATCGGCATCCGAAGGTAAAGCTACAATTAAGTTTTGTGCATTTTCAATTCCTGATGACGCTAAAACATCATCATCAGTAGCATCACCATCAACAAAAATAATTGCATCATGCTCTAACTGCTTTACTACATCTGTTCCTTTTTCTATCACAACACAGGTTTGATTGTACCTGTTTAATTTAGAAATTGCCTGCTGACCATTTCTACCAAAACCACAAACAACGGTATGCTGATTTAATGAATCGATTTGTTTTTGCATTTTTTTTAGTTTTAATTCTTTAAAAAAAGTTCCTAAAGCAATATTTTCTGATAATATTTTTAACACATATCCGTACAGACTAACACTCAGCAAAATCAAGAATATGGTGAATAATTTTCCTTCGGTAGATAATTGATGTATCAATCCAAACCCAACTGTTGATACCGTAATCACAGTCATATAAAGTGCGTCTACAAAAGTATCTCCAGATATCAGCATATATCCTACAACCCCTATCACTACAACAGAAATAAGTAGAAAAAATGCAATAAGCAACCGTTTTTTTATATCATTCATAAATCAAAGACAGAGCTACGTTTGGTATAAATCATATCTTTTAATTTTAGCAAAAAAGCGAGGGTTAGATAAACCCCGAATGACAAACCAACGGTTACAAATGAAATATAAATAAAGAACAATCTGACATTTGTTGCTCGCATTCCTAACTTATCGGCAAAGCGAGAAGATACGTCAAAACCGTGTCGTTCAAAATAATGACGTATAGAATGTATTACTTTCATGTGTTTATATTTATTGCCTTTTTAAGGTCACATGCTGTTCGCCACTAATCACTCTGGGTGTGATAAACTTTTTAGCATGCTCGTTTCATTTACTTAAATTCAAAATGCAAGATAGTAAAATTTGCGAGTGACTTCCCTTTTTTATTTCTCAATTTATCACACAAATTTACAGCTTATTCTTTGTAACAAAAGTAGCTGTAAAATCTTAAATTTCAAAGGATTTTTGCCTCATGAAAATTATCAAGAAAAACACGTTGACCGTTATTGGAGTACTCATCGGTTTTGTTGCAGGCTATTTATATTACCATTATATTGGTTGTAATAGCGGCACCTGCGCAATTACTTCAAAACCCTTGAATAGCACCCTTTACGGAGGATTGATGGGTGGCTTGTTATTAAATATGTTTCAAAAAAAAAATCGTAAAGAACATGATTGAGATTATAAAAAAGATATTTGGATTGGGTCCAAAAGCAAATTTTAAAGAACTTTTAAAAAATGGAGCTGTCATTGTGGATGTTAGAACTAAGCCAGAATTTAAACAAGGGCACATCAAAAAATCAATGAACTTACCTTTGGATAATTTACATAACGAATTTAAAAAACTAAACAAAAACAAACCTGTAATTACTTGCTGCGCATCGGGCATTAGAAGTTGGTTTGCCAAAAATAAATTGAAAGCAAACGGATTTACCGAAGTGTATAACGGAGGTGGATGGATGCGTCTAAAGACTAAAATCAACTAATATGGAAGCACATTATTACAACGTAGATATTAATTGGAGTACCGCCCGAAAAGGGATGATGTGCTCGCCAGAATTAAATATTGAAAACGGAAATAACAACGCCTGTATTGAGGTTGCTACTCCACCAGAATTCCCAAAAGGAGAACCCGGAATTTGGTCGCCAGAGCATTTATTTACGGCTGCGGTGAGTAGTTGTTTAATGACTTCTTTTTTGGATGTTGCAGAAAATTCTAAATTAGAATTTGAAAGTTTCAGTTGTAAATCAAAAGGTAAATTAGACCGTGTTGATGGTAAGTTTATGATGAACGAAATCTTGTTAGAACCCACCGTAATTATTTACAACGAAAAAGACAGAGCAAGAGCCGAACGTGTGTTGCAAAAATCAGAATCAATTTGTTTGATTACACGCTCTATTAAAGCAGAAGTAATAATGAACCCAACCATAATTGTAAAAGAATCATGAGAGATAGAATTTTAAAAAACTGGACATTGGCAAGAGGATTTTATGTGCTTGTTGGGACTATCATCATCGTAAATTCTTATATGGATGAGCAATGGTACGGAATACTATTCGGAGCTTATTTTGCAGCAATGGGGGTTTTTTCCTTCGGATGCGCCTCAGGAAATTGTGCTGGTGGAAACTGCGAGGTAAAACCAACTTCTAAAGAAGATAATCCAACATAATTATTATTACATTAATTTCATAAAAGTCATTTTGGATTGCTATTTTAAATGACTCTTTTTGTTTAATTCTGTTTAATATTAATTATAGGCTCCTGTTTATCAAATACTTTGCAATAAGTAATTTCATTACCCATCAATATACCATAACATCCTTTTTCAGTAACAATAGTTACAATAAGTAGTTATTATTAATCCTAATTTTGCACCCTCAAAAAGAAATATACACATGAAAAACCTACTAGTAATTTTTGTTTTTGGATTATTGTTTTCAACTTCGCTCTATTCACAAGAAGCTAAGTCAATTACAAAAACTGAAGTCTTATCAAAAGTTTTGGAAGAAAATACTTCTCTAAAAATTTCTGAGCAAGAATTTTTAAAAGCACAAGCAGATTACAGACAAACCAATTCGGTTTTTTTACCGAATATCACCGCATCGCATTCTGGTATTGCAACTACAAATCCGTTAATGGCTTTTGGATCAAAATTAAATCAAGGGATATTAACAGCAAATGATTTTAATCCAGATTTATTAAACAATCCTGATGAAGTTACAAGTTTTGCAACCATTTTTCAAGTGCAACAACCGCTGATTAATTTAGACGGATTTTACCAACGTAAAGCGGCTAAACACAAAATGAATGCTGTGGAATTGCAAGCTTTACGCACCAGAGACTATTTAACTTTTGAAGTCGAAAAAGCTTACATGCAATTGCAATTGGCTTATAAAGCTGTAGAAGTTTTTGAAAAAACGTATGACCTCACCATCGAAAATCAAAAGGTGGCAAAGAATAGTTATGAGCAAGGATATATTCAAAAAGCAGATTTATTATCTGTGGATGTTCGTGTGAATGAAGTTCAAAATCAATTGCAAAGTGCAAAGAGTAACGTGGCAAATATGTCAGATTATTTAGCTTTTTTGATGAATGATAAAAGTAGTTCAATTCTAATTCCTTCGGATAGTCTATCAATAAACACCTTGGCAAACCCTTTCAATGTCATGGTATCAGAAGACAGAGCAGATATTAGAGCGATGCACTTATCTACCGAAGCTTATGAAGCAATTTACAAATCTGTAAAAATGGCTTTCTTACCGAGCTTAAATGCTTTTGGTAGTTACGAGTTGTATGACAAAAATATTTTTCAAGGATCTGCAAGTGGATATTTAGTGGGTGCATCTTTAAATTGGAATCTTTTTGATGGTTATAAAAACATCGGAAAATCTCAAAAAACAAAAGCACAATATGAGCAGTCAGTTTTAGAATATGAGCAATATGTTTCGCAAAGTAGGTTAGACCTTAACAAAGCAAACAGAATGTTATTAGATGCTGATAATAAATTAAAATCGACACGATTGTCTTTAGAACAATCTAAAGAATCTTTGAGAATTAGAACCAATAGATTTAAAGAAGGATTAGAAAAAACGACGGATTTATTATTAGCCGAAACGCAATATGCTCGAAAACAATTAGAATATTATCAAACTATTTTCGAGTACAATTACGCATACCAATACTTACAATTTTTAACAAAAGAATAATTAGGACACATGAATAAATATATTACAATTATTGCCTTAGCAATTTTAACAATTAGCTGTGGCAGCGATGAAAAGAAAGCAACGAGCGAAAATAATTCGCCTGCTGTATCAATAAAAGTCAGCGCTATAAATACTGATAATAACAATCCGTTTTTTACTGCAAGTGGTAAAATTGAAGCGGTAGAAAGTGTAACACTGAGTACGCGTTCGAGCGGATATGTAGATAATATTTATGTAAAAGTTGGCGATAAAGTACGTAAAGGAGATTTATTGATTTCTATCAATAATGCCGATTTAAAAGCAAAACGTGCTCAGGTAAATGCAGGAATCATCGAAGCAACTGCGGCGTATAACAATGCAGAAAAAGATTACAATCGCTACAAAAATTTGTTTGCTCAAAACTCCGCTTCTCAAAAAGAGATGGATGATATGACTGCAAATTTTGAAATGGCAAAAGCAAGATTAGAAGCTGCCAATGCAATGATGAATGAAATAAATTCGCAATTTAAATATGTTGATATCAAAGCTCCTTTTAGTGGAGTGGTAACTAATAAATTTATTGAGAAAGGTGATTTAGCAAATCCGGGGATGCCATTGATTGCTGTCGAATCTCCAGAAAATTTTGAAGTGACTGTGTTGGTTGCTGAGAGCGAAATATCGCAAGTTAAAAAAGATACGAAGGTTGATGTGTTGGTAAAATCTATCAACAAAACTCTTTCTGGAATTGTAACTGAAGTGAGCACATCAGCAAATAATACGGGTGGTCAATATTTAGTAAAAATCACTTTAGACAAAACGGATGCAAAAATTTTATCAGGAATGTACACCAGTGTAAAGTTTCCATCAAACAAAAAATCAGCAATAAATAAGGTGTTAATTCCGTTGGATGTCATCGTTAAAAACGGACAACTTTCAGGAGTTTATACCGTGAGTCAAAACAACACCGCTATTTTAAGATGGTTGCGTTTGGGTAAAACTTTTGGCAATGATGTTGAAGTTTTATCAGGATTAAATGCCGATGAACAATACATCGTTTCAGCAGAAGGAAAATTATATAACGGAGTTAAAGTCGCGATAAAATGAAAGAAGGATTAGCAGGAAAAATAGCCAAGAGCTTTATAGGCTCTAAGCTTACTGTACTTTTAATGATTGTATTTATGGTCATCGGGGTATATAGTTCATTTTTGATTCCGAGAGAGGAAGAACCTCAAATCAACGTGCCAATGGCAGATATCTTTGTAGGATATCCGGGGGCGAGTCCGACCGAAGTTGAGTCGAGAGTTACAAAACCATTAGAAAAATTAATCGCTAATATTAAAGGTGTAGAATATGTGTATTCTACATCGATGAACGGGCAAGGAATGGTCATTGTTCAGTTTTATGTTGGGGAAGATATTGAGCGCTCGTTTGTAAAATTATATAACGAAATTAACAAACACATGGACATCATGCCCGAAGGCGTTACCATGCCTTTGGTAAAAACCCGTGCTATTGATGATGTGCCTATTTTAGGGTTGACACTTTGGAGTGAAACTTACGATGACTATCAATTAAAGTTAATCGCGCAAGAATTATCAGACGAGATTAAAAAAGTAAATGATGTGTCTATCACCAAAACAATTGGAGGTAGAAATCGGCAGTTGCGAATTGTTTTAGACAAAGATAAAATGGCAGAAAGCGGATTGGATTTCTTATCTATTTCACAAATGATAAAAGCCAATAATCAACAATTAACTGCTGGAAGTTTTAATAAAGGAGATACAGAATTCTCAGTAGAAACGGGTAGTTTTTTACAAACTGTTGAAGATGTTGAAAACTTAATAGTAGGTGTAAACCAAAATACTCCTATTTATTTAAGTCAGATTGCAACGGTTGTTGATGGACCAGAAATTCCGAAAGAATATGTTGCTTTAGGATATGGTCAAGCGAGTGAAAAAGCGACGACTTATAATTCAGAATATCCTGCGGTAACAATTTCAGTTGCCAAAAGACAAGGTGCGGATGCTATGAAATTATCTGAAGTAATTTTAGATAAAGTGGAGCATTTAAAAAAGACTTTAATTCCGGATGATGTGCATGTACAAGTTACCAGAAATTATGGTGAAACTGCATCAGAAAAAGTATCAGAATTATTATTACACTTAATGGGGTCCATTTTAGCAGTAACCTTAGTTGTGATGCTATCAATGGGATGGCGAGGTGGATTGGTCGTATTCTTATCCGTACCAATTACTTTTGCCTTGACCTTATTGAGTTATTATATGCTCGATTATACGCTAAACAGAATCACATTATTCGCCTTAGTTTTTGTAACAGGTATTGTCGTCGATGACTCTATAATCATTGCCGAAAACATGCACCGACATTTTAAAATGAAGCGTTTGCCTTTTAGACAAGCCGCCTTGTATGCAATCAACGAAGTGGGGAACCCTACAATTTTAGCAACCTTCACCGTAATTGCATCGGTATTGCCAATGGCATTTGTATCTGGAATGATGGGGCCTTATATGGCGCCAATGCCAATAGGGGCATCAATTGCTATGTTACTTTCACTATTTGTAGCCTTAACAATTACACCTTATTTAGGCGTAATTTTCTTAAGAGAAAAAGACAAAAAAGGAAAGAAACCAAAAGTTCACAAACCTTTAGAGGAAACTGCTATTTATAAAATTTACAACAGATTAGAATCTCCATTAATCGAGAATAAAAAAATTAGATGGATATTTTTAGGAGGAACATTCTTTATATTGTTTGCAACTTTCGGATTGTTTTACACCAATTCCGTAGCCGTAAAAATGTTACCGTTTGATAATAAAAATGAGTTTCAAGTAGTCATCGATATGCCAGAAGGAACAACCCTAGAGCGTACCGCAGTTGTGACAAAAGAGATTTCGCAATACTTGTCAACCCAACCAGAAGTGATGAATTATCAAAGTTATGTGGGCACCTCTGCCCCTATCACTTTCAACGGTTTGGTGCGTCATTACGATATGCGTGGTGGTAGCAATATGGCAGATATCCAAGTGAATTTGACAGATAAGAAAGATCRMSAMCMAMRKAGWYWKKMMKKKGSWCRWMWGMWRMGWSYWGCMATTSMAARARYWGCTGCACAATACAATGCCAATGTTAAGATTATTGAAGTTCCGCCAGGGCCTCCAGTGTTATCAACAATTGTTGCTGAAATTTATGGTCCTGATTATGAAACTCAGATTGATGTTGCCAATCAAGTCAAAAATATCCTTTTAAATACGGATGATATTGTGGATGTAGATTGGATGGTTGAAGCTGATCAAAAGGAATATAATTTTGTAATCGACAAAGAAAAAGCAATGTTGTATGGCATCACGCCACAGCAAATTGTATATACCATGAATATGGCTCTATCAGAAAGAGCAATCACAAGTTTGTATGACGCAAATGCGTCGAAACGTGTCGGCTTATTTTTAACTTTAGATGAAAAAGAGAAATCAACAATTAGTGATATTTCACAGCTAAAAATAAAATCTCAAATGGGTACTATGATTACTATTGGTGATTTAGTTGAGATCAAAGAAACTATAAAAGCAAAGAGTATTTATCGTAAAAATCAAAAACGTGTGGTGTATGTGATGGCAGATATGGCGGGTGAATTAGAAAGTCCTGCTTATGCAATYTTAGGGATGACAGAAAAATTGAAATCTGTAAAATTACCAGAAGGATATACCTTAGATGAATCGTATTTATCACAACCAGAATACGAAGATAATTACACCGTAAAATGGGATGGCGAATGGCAAATAACTCTTGAAGTATTTAGAGATTTAGGAATGGCATTTATGATTGCAATCATATTTATTTATATTTTGATTGTAGGTTGGTTCCAAAGTTTTAAAACTCCAATGGTGATGATGGTAGCGATACCACTATCGTTAATCGGAATCATTTTAGGACACTGGATGATGGGTGCATTTTTTACCGCAACATCATTTATCGGAACCATTGCTTTGGCAGGAATCATGGTACGAAATTCGGTTTTATTAATTGACTTTGTCAACCTAAGATTAGCTGAAGGCGTGCCTTTAAAGAAAGCCGTAATCGAAGCAGGAGCCGTAAGAACAACGCCTATTTTATTAACCGCAGGAACGGTGGTTATCGGAGCATTTGTTATTTTGTTTGACCCGATTTTTCAAGGATTGGCAATCTCATTAATGGGCGGAACAATCGTATCAACCGTATTAACTTTATTGGTGGTACCACTGGTATATTATTTAATAGAACGTAAAAATCATAAGGAATAAAATCGCTATTGTCATTCCGATTAAAATGAGGAATCTCATCAAAAATAATTGAGATTCTTCGCGTTACTCAGAATGACAATACATCATAAAATCAAAACAATATGAAATTATTAATGGTTACATCGGTAGAAGAATTTCATGACGACATTCTTCAATTATTTAAACAAGCAGGAATCCAAAATTTTAGTGAATCTGATATTGGAGGTCACAAAACTGTAGCCTCAGTTGTATCTTCTGCAAACTGGTTTGCTGCTGGCAAAGCAGGTACGCAATCCATTTTGTTTTTCTCTTTTACTGAAGATGAAAACATCGATAAAGTATTTGTTTTGTTAAAAGAATACAATAACAATTTAGAAACTAACAACCCAATTAAAGCGGTTGTTTTACCAATAGAAAGAACCCTTTAAAACCAACATCATGAAAAACAGATTTATCAAAGCAATCGCCGGAACATTTATTTTAATTAGTTTAGTATTATCAGTTTATATCAGTCAAAACTTTTTATGGTTTACTGCATTTGTAGGAGCCAACTTATTACAATCWTCWWTWACACAWTGGTGTTTAATGGAAAWKATTTTAGRMAARSTWKKTRWARWWRAMKAWWWAMMWWYWWNGTCTWTKSSRBMHBATHVSTRTMKSRTKMRTYYTRMWCYKGWMARRASMAAAATNAGNAYMKWGMRYYWWYWMWKYRMAAWGSYYYKASKWMTCKWTRMAATTTCTCTCCTAAGATCGATAAATCACTCGAACTGACGAAATAAGTAAATTACACTACCATTTTTTTAACCCCGAGAAATAGGATACGTTTTAATTAATGAGTCCTGTTTTTTTCTCTGAGTAACTCTGCGATTCCTCCGTGAATCTCTGTGTAACAACTCAACAAAAAACAAATAAACCCACCCACCCCAAAATTCTCAATCCAATTCTGTAACTTTGCCTTTTCCAAAAATATTTATGGCAAATCAGCAAGAGTATATCGAAGTTTTAGGTGCACGCGTTCACAATCTTAAGAACATTGATGTTCGCATTCCACGAGAAAAATTAGTGGTCATTACTGGTTTAAGCGGTAGCGGAAAATCGTCCTTGGCTTTTGATACGATTTATGCCGAAGGGCAGCGACGTTATATCGAAACATTCTCTGCCTATGCGCGACAGTTTTTAGGTGGATTAGAAAGACCCGATGTTGATAAAATCGATGGACTTTCTCCCGTAATCGCTATTGAGCAAAAAACTACCAATAAGAGTCCACGCTCAACGGTAGGTACCATTACAGAGATTTACGATTTTATGCGCTTGCTGTTTGCACGTGCTGCGGATGCTTACTCCTACAACACCAATGAGAAGATGGTGAGTTATTCTGATGAGCAAATTCTGAATTTAATTTTGTCTGATTTTGACAACAAAAAAGCCATCATTTTAGCTCCTATAATTCGATCTAGAAAAGGACATTATCGTGAGTTGTTTGAGCAAATTGCAAAACAAGGATTTGTAAAAGTGAGGGTTGATGGTGAGATTTTAGAGATTGAAAAAGGAATGCGATTAGACCGTTATAAAAATCATGATATTGAAATTGTAATCGATCGCATTAAAATTAACAAAACTCAAATAAAAAGATTGAGTGAAAGTATCAATACCGCATTATATTCTGGAAACAATGTGCTGGTGGTGTTGGATATTGAAAACGAAAAACCGCGTTATTTTTCTCGTGAATTGATGTGTCCTACTACGGGAATCGCCTATCCAAACCCTGAACCAAACACCTTTTCTTTTAACTCACCTAAAGGAGCGTGTGAAAAATGCAACGGTTTAGGAAACATTCAATTAGTGAATGAGTCCAAGATTATTCCTGATGATTCATTGTCAATAAAAGCGGGTGGAATTGCACCCATCGGTGAACAAAAAACAAGTTGGATTTTTAAACAATTACAACTTATTGGAGACCGTTATAATTTTAAATTGACGGATCCTATTAAGACAATTCCGAAAGAAGCTTTGGAAATTATTTTGAATGGTGGTGCAGAAAAATTTGAGATTGCATCCAAAACAATGGGGATTACTCGCAACTACGAAATAGACTTTGAAGGCATTATCAATTTTATTGAGAGTCAATATGAAACATCTGAATCTACCTCAATAAAAAGATGGGCAAAAGGATTTATGAACGAAGTTATTTGTCCTACTTGCGAAGGAAAAAGATTGAAAAAAGAAGTGTTACATTTTAAATTCCTCAATAAAAATATTTCTGATTTAGCACAGATGGATGTGACTGAATTGGCAAATTGGTTCAGCTCAATTGAAAAAGAACTAAACGAAAGGCAACTCGCTATTGGTTCAGAAATCATCAAAGAAATTAGAACTCGTATTCAGTTTTTAATTGATGTTGGGTTGGAATATTTAACAATAGACAGAACTTCAAAATCACTTTCTGGTGGTGAGGCGCAACGTATCAGATTAGCAACACAAATTGGTTCACAACTTGTCGGCGTCTTATATATTTTAGATGAACCGAGTATTGGTTTGCMTCAAAGAGACAATCAAAAATTAATAAATTCGCTCGTAAAATTGCGTGATGTCGGCAACTCAGTAATCGTAGTTGAACATGACAAGGACATGATTGAAAGTGCCGATTTCGTTTTAGACATTGGTCCAGGAGCAGGAATACATGGAGGTGAAATTGTGAGCGAAGGAACTTTTGAAGATTTAAAATCTCACAAAACTTTGACCGCCGATTATTTAAACGGAACTAAAAAAATTGCAATTCCGAAAAAGAGAAGAAAAGGAAACGGAAAGAAAATTGTTTTAAAAGGAGCATCCGGAAATAACTTGAAAGACGTGAATGCAGAGTTTCCGTTAGGGAAATTAATCTGTGTAACGGGCGTTTCGGGCAGCGGAAAATCGACCTTAATTAATGGTACCCTCTACCCTATTTTAAATCATCATATTTATCGCGGAGTCAAAAAACCGATGCCGTATAAATCCATCAAAGGATTGGAACATGTCGATAAAATTATTGCTATAGATCAATCTCCAATTGGCAGAACTCCAAGGTCAAATCCTGCAACTTACACGAGTGTTTTTAGTGACATCCGCAGTATTTTTACCAAGATTCCAGAAGCACAAATTAGAGGTTACAAGCCTGGGCGTTTCTCATTCAACGTAAAAGGAGGTCGTTGCGAAACTTGCCAAGGAGGCGGTGTGAGAGTGATTGAAATGAATTTTTTACCTGATGTTGAAGTGGAGTGTGAAACCTGTCAAGGGAAGAGATTTAACAGAGAAACACTGGAAATTCGTCACAAAGGAAAATCGATTTCTGATATCTTAAATATGACCATCAATGTGGCGGTTGACTTTTTTGAAAAGTATCCAAAGATTTATAAAAAATTAAAGACAATTAAAGATGTCGGCTTGGGATATATCACCCTCGGACAACAATCTACAACCCTTTCTGGTGGTGAAGCACAACGTATAAAATTGGCTTCAGAATTGTCAAAAAGAGATACCGGAAACACCTTTTATATATTAGACGAACCCACAACAGGACTGCATTTTGAAGATGTGCGAGTCTTGATGGACGTCCTCAACAAATTAACAGATAAAGGAAATACCGTCTTAGTAATTGAGCATAATATGGACGTCATAAAATTGGCAGATCATATTATTGACATCGGTAAAGAAGGTGGAAAAAATGGAGGCGAAATTTTATGTGCTGGCACTCCAGAACAAGTTGCAAAAAACAAGGAAAGCTATACTGCTCATTTCTTAAAAAAAGAATTATATTAGCAAGCTTTTGCTGTTTGATTTAAACAAATCAAACAGCAAATTCCAAAAAGTAAAACACAAAAACCAACTAGCAACTAGCAACTAGCAACTAGCAACTAGCAACTAGATTAAAACATACAGATTATGAATGCAAATGACGAAAGAAAAATAAAAGAAAAATTCAACCATAAAACTTGGAACGAAATTAAAACCAACGACTCTTGGGCGATATTTAAAATTATGGCGGAGTTTGTTCAAGGCTATGAAAGGTTAAACAATATTGGCCCTTGTGTGAGTATCTTTGGATCGGCACGAACTAAGTCTGACGAGAAATATTACAAGCTTGCTGAGAGCATCGCATACGAACTTACACAAAACGGATATGGCGTTGTAACAGGTGGTGGCCCTGGAATTATGGAAGCGGGAAATAAGGGAGCTTCAAGAGGTAAAGGAACATCTGTTGGATTGAATATCGAATTACCGTTTGAACAACATGACAACCCTTATATTGATTCAGATAAGAGCTTAGATTTCGATTACTTTTTTGTTCGAAAAGTTATGTTTGTGAAATATTCACAAGGGTTTGTAGTAATGCCTGGAGGTTTTGGGACACTGGATGAATTTTTTGAAGCAATGACCTTAATTCAAACAAAAAAAATTGGTAAATTCCCAATTGTTTTAGTTGGTAGAAAATACTGGACAGGTTTACTGAATTGGATTGAAACAACCTTAATAGAAGAAGGAACTATCAGCGAAAAAGATTTAGATTTAATTTCAATTGTAGACACTGAAGATGAAGTCTTACAAGTAATTGACACTTTTTACAAAAAATACAGTTTAAGCCCTAACTTCTAACAATGTAGTTTGAAAAAGAATATATTCTCAATATTAGTATCTTTAATTATTAGTTTGGCTTCTTATGCTCAAACTAATAATATTAAGATTTCTGCAACATTAAATACTGAAACTAACGAACTCAAAATTCAACAGAAAACAGTTTTTTATAACAAATCAGACAGTATATTAAATGTTGTTTATTTTCATAATTGGGCCAATGCCTATAAAAGCAAAAAAACACCTTTAGCAAAACGGTTTGTTGAAAATTATTCAAAATCCTTTCATTTCGCAAATAAAAAACATCAAAAAAGTGAAGGGATATAAATGAAGAATATACTTGTTGTAGTTGCTCATAGTGATGATGAAACACTTGGTATGGGCGCAACCATTGCCTACCATAGCGCACAAGGTGATGATGTTCGTTTGATAGTAATGACCGATGGTGTCAGCGCAAGAAATGCGCAACAAACCACAAAAGCGGAAGCTGAGAGGCAATTGTCCTTAAAACAAGCAACAAAAACATTAGGAATAAGCAAGATTTATAGTCATCAATTTCCTGGTAATCAGATGGATAGTGTACCTTTGCTCACGATAGCACAAG
>NVSL01000063.1 GCA_002401215.1 Flavobacteriaceae bacterium
ATTAATTGACAAATTGTATAAAAAATTGAGGGGATCGTATTGGGATCCTGAGAGAAGGCATATTGAAAATGAATATGAAAATATAAGTCCAGAAGAACTAAAAGAATTGCTAATTTTAAGTGAGATGGGGAGTGATACCGAGGCGTTTTTAGCGAACTTAAAAATAGAAAGCACCAAAGAATATTGCGTACAATTGATGTCGCTTCCAGAGTATCAGTTGTGTTGATGGGGTGTTTTAGTTGATGGGGTTTTGTTGGTAGTTGTTAGGGTTTCGATCAAAACACTTGGTGCTGAGCGGAGTTGAAGTCAGTAGGTCTTTATAGTATTAAAGATAGAGGAATGACGCTGAATAAAGAATTGAATTGTCACTTCAAGTAAGTTTAGATTGTCATTGCGAACGTAGAGAAGCAATCTCATTATTAAAATTAAATTAATGAGATTACTTCGGTTATACTTCCCTAGCAAAGACGTAAAAGTAGATAATCATGAAAAGAAGAAATTTTTTAAAAACCAGTGCTTTAACAAGTGGACTTCTTTTTGTGCCTAATTTTTTAAAAGCGTTCGAAAATTATGCGACCACTAACTTAGGGTTTAAAAAATTAGTGGTGATTCAGTTGGCAGGTGGTAATGATGGGTTGAATACCATTGTGCCATATCGCAATGATATTTATTATAAAAACAGACCTTCACTTTCTATAAAAAAATCGAATCTGATAGCGGTAACAGACGAGTTGGGTTTCAATAAAAATTTGGCACCTCTTAAAAATTTATATGACCAAGGTTATTTGTCTATCATTAATAATGTGGGTTATCCAAACCCCAATCGGTCACATTTTAGAGCGACAGATATTTGGCAAACAGCGAGTGATAGCAACCAATATTTAGAAACTGGTTGGTTGGGTAGGTATATCAATCAGTATGGAAAAATGCCGTATTCTGGTATCGAATTAGATGATAGTTTGTCGCTTATTTTAAAGGGAA
Source organism: Flavobacteriaceae bacterium (assembly GCA_002401215.1). Taxonomy (GTDB): domain Bacteria; phylum Bacteroidota; class Bacteroidia; order Flavobacteriales; family Flavobacteriaceae; genus Urechidicola. Next base: position 982 of record NVSL01000063.1, read on the forward strand.
AAGATCTTAACGGAATCGCAACCAAGAACCCGAAATTGTTATTTAATACAACCCAGACTCCGTATTTTAAAAAAGTATTAGAGCATAAAGGTGATGCGCATTTGAGCGAACATAATTTGGGCTATTTGTACAAAACGATGCTAGAGGCTAAATCATCTGCCAAGTATATTTTTGAAACAACAAAGACTTTTGAAACGAAGCAAACATACCCTAACAATCCTTTTGGGAAGCAATTAAAAACCACCGCGCAGTTTATCAATTCTAATATTGATACCAAAGTTTTTTATGTTTCTATGGGTGGGTTTGATACGCATGCAGGTCAACTAGAAAAGCAAAATAGGTTGTTGGATATCTATAGTAAATCCATCGAAGTTTTTGTAAAAGACTTAGAACAAAACGACACATTTAAAGATACGCTCATTCTAACGTTTTCAGAATTTGGAAGACGCGTACAACAAAATGCAGCGGATGGTACCGACCACGGAGCAGCAAACAATGTATTTGTAATTGGCAAGCATTTAAAGAAACCTGGGTTTTATAATGAGGCTCCTAATTTGTTGGATTTAGATGCTAATAAGGATATAAAATTTTCGGTGGACTTTAGAAATATCTATGCTACACTTTTGGATAAATGGTTAGAGGTAGATGCTACAACTATTCTAAACAAGCAATTTAATTCTTTAGATTTTATTTAGATTTGTCTTTGCGAGGTGTAATAAAACCGTCATTGCGAGGGCGGAACAACCGAAGCAATCTCTCAAATTAGAACTACAAATTAACAGATTACTTCAGTCATACTTCCCTCGTAATGACGTTATGTCTCATTTATGAGCATTAAGCAACAGCAATCCTAAAGGTTAAAGAGCGTAGAATAACCATATCACCCCTATCTATATTCATACTTCCCTGTACTTTTTGATGTTAGTAGCTAATATTGCACTAGAATAAACAATCATTAACTATTAAAAATTAACATCATGAAAAAAATTACTTTATTACTTTTATTAATTTCTGTGAGCTTTGCAGGATTTTCTCAAGGACCATGGGATTTTACAACAAGCGTCGATACATGGACAGGAAGTGGAGGAACCTTTACACACTCTGGAGTAGCAAATGATCCTGCAATATTAACCTATACTTTGGCAAGTGCTAGTCCAAAAATTTTACAAGCCACAGCTAATGTAAATGCTAGTGGTGGGTTACAGAATATTTGTGCAATTACTATTAAAAATAACTCAGTAAATAGTTACTTAAGGGTTTCTCATCTTAAAACTGGTGGTACTGGGAGAAGGTATGAAAATCAAACAATTTCTACGAATGATACAGCGCCAGTTACCTATTATTTTGATATGACAAATGCTAATTGGGGTAGTGATAATGGTGGAATTGAAAATGACATACAAGTGCATATTAAGTTTGATTCAGGTACTACAAACTCGGTAGATGGTAGCTTGGAGTTTTATAAGATTGAATTTATTGAAGCAATACCTACTACATTACAAGAATCATATACTTTTGATTTAGATGGTGATACAGAAGGTTTTTCTGCTACGAACGGATCAATATCAGGCCCAACAACTGGTATTTTAACTTTTACACCAGTTGTAAATAAATCTGCAAAATTAGTACAATCTGCACATCATGTTGATGCAACTACAAATAAATGGATTCATATTACTTTAACTAATAACTCTACATTAAATGATCAATTGCGTTTAGTTGGTGGTGGAGCGGCTTCTACAATGCCAATGTTGGTAAGTGGTGCTGGAGGTGAAGTTGAAAAAACATACTCTTTTGATATGAGTGGTGTTGTTGGTTGGACAGGAAATCAGGTTTTTACAATTGGTATAGGCTCGCTTGCAAATGGTAAAGCACAAGATGCGGGTACGATTTTATTAAACTCTGTACAAATTAACTCAACTTTATCAGTAAACGACGTAGATTTTAGAGACGATGCAAGCATCACTTTATATCCAAACCCTGTAAATGATGTGTTTAGAATTAATTCTCCTTTAGCAATAGAAAAAGTAGAGGTGTTTAATTTATTAGGTCAAAAAACAATGACTGTAAATACAACTACTGTTGATGCTTCAGGTTTATCTAAAGGTGTTTATATGATTAAAGTATATCAAGAAAACGATATAATTTCTACCAAAAGATTTATCAAACAATAATAAAACTATGCAATCCCAAGATAATTTTCTTGGGGTTGTTATTATAATAACAACAACTCAAAACAATACAATTTAAAAACAACAATAACTTAAAAACAAACTATCATGAAAAAAATTACACTACTTATTTTATTAACTGCGTTTAGCTTTACAGGGTTTTCGCAAAATTTGGTTTTAAACTCAACATTTGTAGATGCTACAGATTGGTCTGAAGTACAAACAGGAGCTGGTGGCGGAATTGAATCTCCAGCAGATAGTAAAACTGCAGATGGCTCTAGTTCATATAGAGTAGTATCAAATGCAGGCTTTAATTCAAGAATCCAATATGTTAATATTCCAGCAAGTTCTTTAACTGCTGGTGACTACACATTTAGTTACTGGGTAAAAGGTACCGCAGGAGATATAACAAGACCTATAGTACGTGATAATGGAATTAATGTAAATGGTGCAAATTACGCTATTGTTGCTACAGGTGTTTGGGAGCAAGTTACTGAAGTTTTTAATGTAACTGCTGCAGGAAATTTGAGTGTTAGAATAAATAATAGAATTGCTGTAGATGGAAGTTTTTTCCTAGTAGATGATGTTTCGTTCACATATATTGTTCCAACAGGTAATGTCTTAACAGTAAACACTGTTGGTGCAGGAACCGTTACAAAAACTCCAGACCAACCATCTTATCTTGTTACTGATGTTGTGACATTAGAGGCTTTACCGGCAACACACTGGAATTTTGCTAGTTGGAGTGGAGACTTGACTGGGAGTATAAATCCTGAATCGCTTCTAATGGATGTAGATAAAACGGTTACAGCTACTTTTACTATTGACCCTTTATTTACATATGACTTTCTTTTTGATACGGATAACCAACAAGAAGGTTGGGCTGTTGAGCCAGGGATAACTATTGGCTCTCATACAGGAGGTGTAATTACATTAGTTCCAGAGGTTAATAACTTTGCGAGATTTTCATTAGTAGGATTTCCAGTACCATCTACAGAAAAATTTATGCAAATAACAATGCAAAATTTATCGACTGCAGATGATGTACTAAGAGTAATTATAGGAAATCAGAATATTGAAATACCAATAACAACTTCTAACGCAACAATGGTTTCTTACGAATTTGATTTATCTGCGTTAACTACTTGGACAGGAGATGTTAGTTCAATTCGTTTAAGATTTGCCGATTTATCAAATGCTTCAGTTGGAAGATCATCAGGTACAGGAAATATTTTAGTAGATCAAATAGTATTTAACTCTATAGCTTTATCAGTAAACGACATAGATTACAGAGAAGATACAAGCCTAACATTATATCCAAACCCGGTAAATGATGTGTTAAATATCAACTCACCATTAGCAATTGAAAAAGTAGAGGTATTTAATTTATTAGGTCAAAGAGCAATGATTGCGACTACTTCTAGAATCAATACTTCTAATTTAGCAAAAGGGATGTATTTAGTAAAAGTAACGCAAGAGGGAGACGTAGTATCTACCAAAAGATTTATAAAACAATAATAATTTTAAAAGAATTCTTGGTTGCTTTTATTTTCCCCACAGGGTAGCCAAGAGTTTAATATAGCATACTTAATTTTTAAATATAACCCAATGAAAAAAGTAATCTTATTTATTTTATTAGCAGGTTTTTTAACAACTGCCAATGCACAAAAGCAAACACATCAAGAAAAGAAAGCAAAGGTAGAAACAGCATATGTTGCAGGTAAAATGAAGATGGATAAAGACCGAGCTGCTTTTTTACAAGATGTTTTGTTAGAAAAATATGCTACCGTATCTAAAGAGATAAAAGGNAAAAATTTATCTAAAGAAGAAAAGAAAGTAATTAGAAAAAGCGCAAACAAAGCAACAAATTCTAAACTAACAACGCAATTTTCTAAGGCAGAAGTAAAAGAAATAACTTCGTATATAAAGGAGTTTAATGCCAATAAGAAAAAATAATCATAACTATAAAAAATAACCCAATGAAAAAAGTAATCTTATTTATTTTATTAGCAGGATTTTTAACAACTGCCAATGCACAAAAAAAATCGTATCAAGAAAAGAAAGCAAAAGAAAACACCACTTATATTGCAGATAAGATGGAGTTGAATAAAAAAGATTCAAATTTTTTACATGAGGTTTTATTAGAAAAATATACAAGTGTTTCTAGTCAAATAAAAGGAAATGATTTGTCTAAAGAAGAAAAAAAAGCAGTCTATAAAGCGTCTTATTCTGTAACCTCTAAAAAATTAGCGGCTCAATTTTCTAAAGATGAAATTAAAGAGATATTTAGTTTGCTAAAAGAAATAAACGCGAACAGTAAAAAATAATTTTCAATAAAAATAGTAACAAGTTTTCATAGTGTTAATTTGGGCAAAGCCAACCTTAGGGACTTCATAACTTCTCAACGGTTGGCTTTGTTATATTAAACCAACTCTTTTCGTCTGCCAAAGCGCAACACGAAGGAGGATTAAAATTTTAAAATGAAAAAACACAACTCACTTTTAATAGCAACATTATTATTTGGTTTTGCATTAGTTGCACAAACCACTCCCCAACAAATGATTGTTGATATGCAAGCAGGAATCAATTTAGGCAATGTTTTAAGCGCTCCAGTCGAAGGTAATTGGGCGCCAGCAGTAGAAGGACAATACTTTTTAGATGTGGCTGCAGCAGGTTTTAGTACGGTTAGAATCCCTATGGATTTTTTTGGTGCACGTACAAGTGGTGATACTTCAATTTGGTCTAGTGCTGCAAATACAGCTGGCAGTTATACAGGTAGCATTGCAGATTATACAGTTTCAACTACTTATTTAAATAGAATAGAAACGGTTGTAGATTGGGCGCTAAATGCAGGTTTGATTGCCATTATTGATGTTCATGGTTCTAAATTAAAAACAGAATTTCAATATACTTTTGACAGAAAGAATAGGCATAGCGAAAGAACAGAACCTACCTCTGCAAAACGGTTGGCAGATTTAGATAAGTTTACCGCTATTTGGACTGCCATTGCAAACAGGTTTGAACCAAAATCAGATCAATTATTATTCGAAATAATTAACGAGCCTTATTTTGAAATTACTGAGGCTGATATGAACTCAATCAACACATCTATTATTGCCACTATTAGAAATACAGGAGGTAATAACAGCACACGAAATATTATTATTACAGGTGGTACAAAAAATTCTTTCGAAGCTCCAACAACAATTGATCCAACAATTATTACAAGTGATTCTTATTTAATAGCGACATTTCATTATTACAATCCCAATACGTTTACCAAGTCATCACAAGATAATAAAGACCAAGAAGTTTGGGGGAGCACCTCAGATAAAAATCAAATTGATATAGATTTTCAAGTAGTTTATGATTGGGCTTTCTTAAATAATATTCCGGTGTTGTTGGGCGAATTTGGTGCAGACAATACAGGCGGCTATAATTATGATACTGGAGATTTAAACACAATTAATAGCAATACCACAGGCTTTGCAGATGGCGGTCCAGATAACGCATCGCGTGTTGAGTTTCATCGTTATTTAGCAGAAAAAGCAATTGCTTTAGGGTTTGCTTTTGCCGCTTGGGATGCGGGTCCAGAATCAAACAAAACCATTCATAAACGTAACGATGCTACGAGTACCGTAAATTATAATATTGCAAATTTTTCGGTAACTAATTACAATCCAAAAGTTACGACTCCGAGTACGGTTGTAGATAATTCTATTTGGGTTACAGATGTAAAAGATGCGTTGATTGGCACAGTTTTAAGTGTAGATGAAGTTGTAAAAAATGATGATGCTATTCTGGTTTACCCAAATCCTGCAGCAAACAATATCCGTATTCAATCAAAAAAAGAAATTGTACAGATAGAACTATTTTCAATCTTAGGGCAACTAATTTTGGTAGAAAATAACTTTGAAGAGCAACTTAATATTTCAAATTTTGCTGATGGTTATTATTTGCTAAAAATCACTTTTAAAGATAAAAGCATCGCAAATAAAAAATTATTGATTGCGCATTAGTTTATAAATTCTTTAAAATAAAGTACTTTTATCATATCTAAATAAAATCGAAATTTCAGCTACAATGATAAAAGCAATTAAGTCTCTTTTTGTTACTCTCTTTTTATTTGCAGCTGTAAATACAACTGCGCAATGGAGTTTTGACCAATTGTCTGGCTCCGACGGACTGTCTCAAAACACCATAAAAAGTATTTTGCAAGATAGTAACGGGTTTATTTGGATTGGCACCTACAATGGTATCAACAAATACGATGGTTATTCCATGCAACATTATTACTACTCTAATAATGAAAATGGATTGAGTAGTAATTTAATTCACAGTTTGTTCGAAGATAAGGATGGTTTTATTTGGGCAGGTACATCAGATGCGGGTATCAATAGAATCAATCCAAAAACTGGTGAAATAAAAAAATATTTCGATTCTCCAGAGACTTCTGGTTATTTTAGAAACGTTGAGCATATTTACCAAACGGAATCTGGGGTGTTCTTTTATCCGTATAAAACCAAATTAAAATTATTTAAAATTTCTGATTCTGGTGAGCTAATTTTTGATAAGACGGTTTCGTCAATTGATGGTGTAGAGTTTAATTTTAGATTTTTAGTTGCAACTAACAAACAAAGTTATTGGTTGCTTTCGCCATTATCAAAAACCAAACTATGGAAATTAAATATTAGTGATGATGGAAACGAAATTACTGTTGATGAAACAAACTTTAACACCATATTTTTTAAAGAAGGGTATGTTGAGACTTTTTACGAATCTCCAAAAAACACCTTTTGGTTTGTTTCTAATAAGTTAGAATTGCGAAAAATAAAAATTGACAATCAGTTAAATGTTGTTGAAAACAAACTCATTCAGTTATTGCCAAATCTACCAAAAAAAGAGAATGTAAACTTTGTTAATATTGTAATAACTGCAGATCAGAATAAGAGGCTTTGGATTGCGGGTAATAAATTTTTGCTAAATTATAATACTGCTACTGGAGAAATTACTGATTTAAGAAATAATAGAAATTACGGAATTAATCATATGCAATTTCTAAATCTTATGGTAGATGATTCTAATTTATTGTGGCTGGGAACCCTGTATAATGGTTTGTATAAAATTGATTTAGACAATAATGCTTTTCATAATTCTTCGGACTTTTTAAAGTTAAGCGAAAAGAATTATCGTTGGTTTCATAAGTATCCTATCATGGCAATGAGTCAAGATAACGATGGTAATTTGTGGTTCGGTACCCAAGGCCCTGGAGGATTGGCAATGATAAAAGAAGATGAAATAGAAAAGGGAATTACCACAATATCTAAAAAAACTTGGGAGTTTAATTACTTACCAGACAATCCTAATTTTAAAAATTTTAAGTTCGATAACATCCGAAGAATTTTTCTTGACAGTAAAAATAATATTTGGATAGGCTCAAGGTCTGGGCTCAGTAAAATTTATAAATCACCCACCACAAAAAAATATGATTTCGAGAAAATTGAAATGATTAAAAATACTCAGGGTCAAATAATTGAAGTACCTATTTTTTCGATAGAAGAGGATAAAGACCAAAATTTATGGGTTGGTTTTTGGGGTAGCGGTTTGGTAAAAATGACTTTTGACAAGCAAAGTAAAAGTTATAAAACAAGCAATTATACTTTTAAGGAGAATGAGCTAAATACGATTTCTAATAATTTTGTGAGAGATATTTTAGAGGATTCCGACGGAAACCTTTGGGTAGGTACGGTTGTGGGGCTCAATAAAATTGAAAATACCAGTGATGAGAATCCAAAATTTAAAAGATATTTTAATCAGCCAGATGATAATAATAGTCTGAGTAACAATCATATTTTAGATCTTTTTCAAGCAAAGAATGGTAAGTTGTATGTTGGGACTTTAGGTGGTGGTTTAAATGAAATTACGATAGCGACTAATGGAAAATTGAGTTTTAAACATTACGTAATTGAAGACGGTTTGCCAAGTAATGTGGTGTATCAAATAAGTGAAGATGAAGAAGGGAATATTTGGATGTTGCATATTAGAGAGATTTCAAAATTAAACCCAGTAACGGGTAATATCACCTATTTTGATAGGGAAGATGGTTTTGAAATTGATGAGTTTAAAGACAATGCTATGTTAATGACACAATCAGGAACTCTATTGTGTGGTGGTGTTAACGGATTTACTTTTTTTAAACCGAATGAAATAACGGTGAACTCACATCCTCCAATTTTAAATATTGTCGATTTTAAACTTTTCGAAGAATCAATAAAACCAAATGTAAAGATAAAAGGCAATGTTATTTTAAAAGAAAGTATAAACGAAACAAAAAAAATAGAGCTTCCTTATAATTTAAACTCTATCGAGTTTGTGTTTTCTAGTATTCATTTTTCGAATCCGGCAAAGAATCAATACCGATTTAAGTTAGAAGGATTTGAAGACAAATGGCAAACCTCAAAGGGTAATGAGCGTAGGTTTGCATCTTATACAAATGTACCTCCTGGTACTTATACTTTTAAAGTTTATGGATCTAATAGTGCCGGAGTTTGGGTAAAGCAGCCAAAAGAAATAACGGTTATTATAAATTCTCCTTGGTATTTTACGCCACTTGCAATTAGTCTTTTTTCGATCTTATTGTTTATTGTAATTGTGATTATTGTAAAGGTTAGATCAAATCAAATTAGATTAGAAGGGAGGCTAAAATTAGAAAGTGCCTTACACGAAAAATCGGATGAAATAAATAAAATGAAGTTGCAGTTTTTTACCAATATCTCTCATGAATTAAGAACACCTCTTACTTTAATTATTGGTCCGTTACAGCAAATAATGCAAGGAAATGCGGATCCAACTTATTTAAAAAAGTTGAATTCTATAATGTATAAAAATTCTTTACGTCTTTTAAAATTAATCAATCAATTATTAGATTTTAGGAAAGCAGAATCTGGTAATTTAAAGTTGGTGGTACAAGAAGGAGATTTGGTAAATTTTGTACAAGAAATTTACAATTCGTTCGAAGAAATTGCCCTAGAAAAAGAGATCAAGTTTGTTTTTATAAGTCCAAAAAACAATATTGATGCATGGTTTGATAGGGATAAGATTGAAAAAATATTGTATAATTTATTGTCCAATGCTTTTAAGTTTACACCCAAAGGAAAAAGTATAAAATTAACGGTTGATGTTGTGGTAGAAAACGGAATTTCAACAGCCAAAATTGAAGTGATTGATTATGGTATAGGTATTCCAGAAGACGAATTGCAAAGTGTTTTTGAGAGATTTTATCAAACTAAAAAAGAAAACAATTCTATACACATCGGATCTGGATTAGGGCTTGCTTATACGCAGAAATTGGTAAAAATTCACAATGGTAATATTGATATTACAAGTACCTTGCACAAAGGTACTACTTGTGTAATTTTAATTCCGTTAGAAAGAGCTTCGTATGTTGCAGATGATATTTTAGAAAATCAAATTAATCAGCATGATTTTAGGTTTACAAAAAATGAAATTAGTGATATAAAGGAGCTGTCTAACAATCAATCTTACCCCGAAGAGAAGCAAGAGCATACAAAAGAAACCAAGTCAATTTTAATTGTTGAAGACAATATAGAATTACAAAATTATTTATTCAATTACTTTAATGCTAACTATAAAGTATTGACTGCAAATAATGGTAAAGAAGGATTAGAGCAAGCTAAAAAAGAASKWMSWWWWRWTRWKRWWAGTGATTTAATGATGCCGATAATGGATGGTATTGAAATGTGTAAAAAAATTAAAACCGATATCCAAACAAGTCATATTCCTGTTGTTATTTTAACCGCAAAATCTGGATTGGAAAATGAGAAAGAAGGCTTAGAGACAGGTGCTGATGAATTTGTATTAAAACCTTTTAATATCGAAATTCTTAAACTTAGGATTGAAAATATTTTACGTACAAAACAACAATGGATTCAGAAATTTGGATTGACAACAAACTCAAAATCCATTGCGAGTTTAAGCAATAAGTTAGACCAAGAATTCTTGGATAAATGTGTCAAAATAATTAAGAAAAACCTCGATAATCCTCAATTGTCTGTAGAGTCTTTTTCTTCGGATATTGCTATGAGTAGATCGGCATTATTTAAAAAGTTAAAATCAATTACAGGGCAATCAACCTCAGAGTTTATTAGAACAATCCGATTAAAAAGAGCTGCAAAATATTTGCGTTCTGGTAAATACACCATTACCGAAGTTATATTTATGGTTGGTTTTTCTGATCCTAAGTACTTTAGAACTTGTTTTAAAAAGCAGTTTGAAGTAAACCCAAGTGAGTATTTGAAATCATTAAAGTAATGAATGATAATGACAAGTTTATCCTTGAGTAATCACGTACAGATTGCGTACTGCTGACTTTGGTCAGATTTAAAACCTATGGTGCTTTAGTCCATAGTGGTTTAGTTTTTGTTTTAATCAATATTAAAACAAACAAGATTTTTAGTAATTGTAGCTGTAAGTTTTTTACTAACATTTACCCTTTTTGCATATTGTTTCCAATTGCAGACTACAGCTTTGATTTCTTCTATAATTTTTTCACCTTTCTTAATATTGTTTACCTTGGCTATAGTCAATAAATCCTTAATTGTAAAATCTTTGCGTTTTCCATTAACACTTAGAGCATGTTGGCTCACCCAGATACTATTTGGGTCATAAGAATAGCAAACGTCATAGGCAGGAGATAATTCCCATTTGCTATTCCTTTTCATTCTGAATGAAAAGTTTTTTGTGTGATCATCATTGTTTGTAGCCATTATATTAAACACCATACGACGGAACATCTGTTCTGCCTCTGGGTAGGTTAATCTCAATAGACGCATTGTTTGGAACAATTGCTCATAGCTAAAACTTTGCATATTATTATAATCATAGTGTTGAATGCCACAAAATGTTTGTACGTGATGTTTAATATCTCCTCCTTCTCTATCAAAACGCTTTGTCATAAAATGCGCTCTGTTATTTTCTTCCAACAATTTGCTTTCCATCATTTGCACTCCGCTATCAATTGCCATAAGATAATATGCGTATTCCACGCGGCCATATCCGCTACTTTCTCCAAACTGTGCATCGCTGACTCCATCTAATTTAAGTAGCCAATGTTCAAAACCTTTTGGTGCATTTGTTTGACCAGATTTTACTTCACCAGTTTTTTTATTATAAGCTATTACTGCTTTTGGACGTGCTCCCCCTGCTGATGTTCMGACCTTAAGTATTTCGCTCAATGCATTTCGCTCATTTTCTTTTAGATTAGTTTCAAAACCATTTCTATTCGAAAGTATTTTTTTTGCAATATCAACTAAGCTCGAGAGTTCTATATCAAATGCTTGCTTGCTAGCTTTAAGTTGTGCAGGCTCAAATTCTAGAGCACCCATTGCACGAGATCCAATAAAACAAAGTTGCTCTACGGGGTTCATACTGTTTTCAGGGCGGCCATTTTGCGCCAGCCACAAATTTATAAGTTGATTTCCGTATTTATCAGGCAATGCATCAGCAAGTAAACCAGGAAGACCTTTAAAAGTGTTTTCTTCATTGTTCTTTATTCTCAATTCTGGAAAATTGTGAATACTATTTTTGTTGCTGATTGGTATTTTTATAGGTGATAAATCCCAATTCTTTGATAAAAATCTTTTATCATACTGAAAACTTGCAAGCTGTCTGTCGTTATCCCAACGTACTGCTCCAACAAGATTCCCCCATATTTTTACTTCGGCTACATCTACCATCCTAAATCGGCATTTTCTTTATTGTTATTTTTGCTTTTTGAGCTTGCTCGGTGCCTTTTATTCTTTTGAATTTTGGCATACTCAATAGGACTAATTTCTGTTTTAACCTTAAAAACATCCATAATATAAAGCAAGTCTAAAACACGTAAAATTTTTATAAGGCTATTAAGATTGATTTTTTTGCCTTTTTCTGACAAGCTCAAAGTAGAGCGGCTTATCCCAGCCATTTCTGATATTTCGGCTTGAGATTTATTCTGATTGAGCCTATGATGTTTTATAAACCTCCCTATGKWTTCNGCTAAKWRWWKCMWMAYTYRWWYYRMWYSAMTKMATGYAYKWSWWATYMKKYRWWWWWKGTGTATTTTAAGGTTTGTGTATTAAATTTCATACAAATATAAGAAAAAAAATATATCAGCAATCATTTTGTATGATAAATCACTCGCTATTTGTAAAAATAGATATT
>NVSL01000064.1 GCA_002401215.1 Flavobacteriaceae bacterium
GTAAATCAGCTAATTTAGTATTGGCATGACGTACTTTTTCGTCAATATTACCAGTTACTTCACCTCCTTGAATATGTATTAACGGAATATTTTGATACGATGCTGCTATTGATGTTGCAATGGTTTCAAACCGATCGGCAATCGTAACAACGGCATCTGGTTGCAGTTTGTAAAAGACATTTGACAATTCCATAACACCCAAACCAGTAGTTTTGGCCATTGAAGTTGGGTTTTCTCCTTCCAAAACCATGAATACTTTTTCATCGACTTTAAACCCATCTTTTTCGATATAATCAACTGCATTTCCATAACGTCCTAATAAGGCGGATCCTGCAACGACCAATTGCAATTCTAATTTTGGATGCTTTTTTATAGCAGTTAATGCCGATTTTATTCTACTATATGAGGGGCGTGCAGTGATGACTACACATATTTTTCTTTTAGTCATTTTATTTTTTAATATGTTTTAAAAATGGTCTCGATACTAAATTCTTTATCAAGAATTTCACTCGACCTGACGAAATATGATTAAACGTTTAACGTCAGTTCGAGTAATTTGATTCAGCCATAGATGATTCAAATTGTATCGAGAAGCCTTATCTCTAAAATGGTCTCGATACTAAATTCTCTATCAAGAATTTCACTCGACCTGACGGTTTATTTTATATACAGTCATCAGTTAAAAAGTCCCATTGTTTTAATGCTACTTTAAGAGACTTCCCAATTACACGTTTATAATCACTTGCTAAAATACCATAACCTTTTGGTTTTTTTGTTTCTAAATCAGAAAAAGATGTATTAATATCATTTTACAATGCAACAAATGGTGCAGAGTGGAATCAAACTTGGGACTTATCTGAACCAGTTGAAAATTGGTATGGAGTAACTGTTGAAAATGATATGGTTGTTGCCATCGATTTAAGTTTTAACAATGTTACTGGAAAATTGCCAAATGATTTAGGGCAATTATCAAACCTTGAGTCTTTAAACTTACACATGAATAATGTGCAAGGAAATATCCCAAATAGTATTGGCGAAATTACTACACTTAAAGAATTAAACTTATCATTCAACAAAATTACAGGAGAGATTCCTGCAACAATTACAAATGCAACTGAGCTTACGAGTATCATTCTCTTTATGAATCAATTAGAAGGAAAGATTCCTTCTAATATTGGTGACTTAAAAAACTTAGAAGAGTTGACTTTGTTTAATAATAATATAGGTGGATTTATCCCAGCGAGCATTGGTGATTTAGAGAACTTAAAAGTGCTACATTTAAGTAGTAATAATATTGAGGGAGTTTTGCCTTTAGAGATTGCTAAGTTGACTGAGTTAGAATTGTTAAGTGTTTTTGACAATAAAATGATTGGTCAAATTCCAAATGAAATTGGTAACCTAAATAAATTAACGGAGCTTTCTTTAGCAAACAACTCTTTTGATGGCAAGGTGCCTTCAGAAATTGCAAAATTGAATAACCTTGTTACGCTGATGCTAAACAACAATGATTTTGACCCAAAGATTGATGAAGCGATTGCGAATATTCCAACGCTTGTTGATTTTAAATTTATATCGTCCCCGAAGATTAAAGCTACAATGAGTATTAATAGTACAATAGTTTCTGACTAAAAATAGTAGTTTTAATCACAACAAAAATCCGCAAGCTAAATTTTAGCTTGCGGATTTTTTAGTTGCCCAAACATTTTTTCACTAGTCATTTTTAATTCTTCATTATCATTTCTTCATTTTTAATTCTTCATTATTAATTGAAATGCCTACTTTCACACAATGAATTTTTTGGCACATTTATACTTATCCAACGGCAATCAAAACATCATGATTGGCAATTTTATAGCGGATGCTATTAGAGGAAATAAATTCAAACATTTTCCTGATGAAATTCAAAAAGGAATTATTTTACACCGTCATATTGATACTTTTACAGATCAACATACTATTGTCAGAAAAAGTAAGCGAAGACTCCACGAGCGTTATGGTCATTACGATGGTGTGATCATCGATTTGTTTTATGATCACTTTTTAGCAAAGAATTGGAGTGACTATTGTAAGATTCCATTAGATATTTATTCTAAAAATTTTTACGCACTCTTACATGCTAATTATGAAATCCTCCCAGACAAAACCAAACAGATGTTACCGTATTTAGAGCAATACAATTGGTTGTATAATTATCAATTTTTTGATGGAATGCAGCAAGTGATGGAAGGCATGAATAGGCGAACAAAAATGAAATCGCACATGCATCTATCCATCCAAGATTTAAAAGAGCATTATAAATTTTTTGAAAATGATTTCACCTATTTTTTTATGGACTTAATTGCATTTACCCAAAAGAAACTACCCACTTTATGAAGCGAATATTAATAGTTTTAATAGCATCAACATTATTTTTACAGTGTACTTATAACAAAAAACCAGTTGGATTAATTGTTGATAAAGCCATGGTTGTAAGTGCTCGTGAAGAGGCGTCAACAATTGGAATAGACATCTTAAAAAAAGGAGGTAACGCATTTGATGCCATGGTTGCAACCGAATTTGCTCTGGCAGTTTCCTATCAATTCGCAGGGAATTTAGGAGGAGGAGGATTCATGGTTTACAGAACTAATAAAGGAGAATCAGGAGCTTTAGATTTTAGAGAAAAGGCTCCGATGTCGGCGAGTAGAGATATGTATTTAGATTCTTTGGGCAACGCAATTTCTGACAAAAGTAAGAAAGGAGCCTTGGCCATTGGCATCCCAGGTACGGTTGCAGGATTGTTTGCAACTCATAAAAAATTGGGGACAATGCCGATAGCAGATTTAATTCAACCTTCAATTGATTTGGCAAAAAAAGGGATTATTGTTACCGAAAAACAAGCAAAACGACTTGCTAAATACCAAGCTGAATTTAGAGAGGTTAATGGTAAGGATATTGTTTTAAGTTTAGAATATAAAGTAGGGGATACCATTAAGTTTCTTCAGTTAGCAAAAACCTTAGAGCGCCTTAGCAATGTTGGTGTTGATGATTTTTACAAAGGTGAAACTGCCAATATTCTTGTACGTGAATTGAACAAAAGAGGAGGTAATATGACCCTTGAAGATTTGAATAGATACGAAGCAAAATGGCGTAAACCAATCACTTTTAAATACAAAGATTTAGAAATTATTTCGATGACATTACCTTCTAGTGGAGGAATTTGTTTGGCGCAAATTTTAAAGTCGATTGAACCTTATCAAGCAAAAGAATTAAAGCACAACTCAACAAAGTATATTCAATTATTAACGGAAGCAGAAAGAAGATCGTATGCGGATAGAGCCCATTATTTAGGTGATATTGACTTTGTAAATACCCCGATTGATAGCTTAACTGATGATGCCTATATCACCCAAAGAATGGGAAGTTTTGATTGGAATAAAGCAACAAAATCATCAGATATTAGTCACGGAAAATTAAATGGATATGAGAGTAACGAGACAACACATTACTCGATTGTAGATAGTTTCGGAAATGCAGTTTCAGTAACAACAACACTCAATGGGGGCTTTGGGTCCAAAGTTTTTATTGATGAGTTAGGATTCTTTTTAAACAACGAAATGGACGATTTTAGTGTAAAACTGGGTACTCCGAATATGTTTGGTTTGGTAGGAGCAGAGGCAAATTCCATACGACCAGAAAAGCGAATGTTGAGTTCAATGACTCCGACAATTGTTACTGAAAACGGAAAGCTAAAAATGGTAGTTGGCTCACCAGGAGGTTCTACAATTATTACATCGGTTTTGCAAACTATTTTAAATATTACGGAGTTTGATATGGGGATGCAAGAAGCGGTTGCCGAACCGAGATTTCACCATCAATGGTTGCCAGATGTTGTAAAAATGGAGCCGAATGGTTTTGATAAAGAAACGATACAAGCACTCAAAGACTTAGGTTATACTATTGATATTTCTAACTCGATTGTGATTGGTAAAGTCAATGCTATTTTAGTTTTGGAAAATGGGCAATTAGAAGGAGGAGCAGACCCAAGAGGTGATGAAACTGCAGTTGGATATTAGATTTATAAATTATAGAGAATCTTTCCTGCAAGGTTTCTGAAACCTTGTAGGTATCGGATCGAACTAACGGTTCAAATAAAATTCATCGCTTAAATGCACAGCGRKTTYNAANAAATTTATGATTGTAATAGAAACTCACATCGTACCTACTCAAAAGATTCCTATTAGAATTCAAGAATACCTTGTCGAAGTTTTTAAAACCATCCCCACAAAATCAGGAATTAAAAAAGCCATCAAAAAAGAATTGATTTTTGTGGATGGTTCAGCTACTACAACCGCAAAAATGATTGTTGGTGGAGAAGAAATCACACTATATCAATCAGAAGAGAATAAGAGTTTAAAAAGACTCAATCTGAAATTAGAAGTCCTTTTTGAAGATGATTATTTGGCAATTATAAATAAACCAGCAGGAATCTTAGTCAGCGGAAATAAATTTAAAACGATTGCAAATGGGATTGCACAGAATCTAAAACCGAGTTTACAGATTGACACATGCAAACCAAAACCTGTGCATCGATTAGATTATCCAACTACAGGATTATTATTAATTGGTAAAACGAAATCAGCAATATTATTTTTGAATAAACTCTTTGAAAATAAAGAAATTCAGAAAGAATATATTGCGGTTACAATTGGTAAAATGAACCCTTTGGGAATCATAGAAATACCTGTTGACGAAAAAGAATCAGTATCACATTTTGAAGTTTTAAAAACGGTTAATTCAAAACGATTTGAGTTTTTAAACTTGGTAAAATTGACTCCGAAAACAGGGAGAAGACATCAACTTAGAAAACATTTATCAGCAATTGGGAATCCGATTTTAGGTGATAAAGAATATGGTTTTGAAAATTTAATTTTGAACGGAAAAGGATTGTATCTGCATGCTGCAAGGTTAAATTTCTTGCATCCAATAACAAAGGAAGAAATGGATATCAATAAAGAAGTGCCAAATAAATTTAGAAAAATATTTTCAGAGTGAAAAAATATCTAAGAATTGATTTATATTTACAACAATTAACAAAAGATTTATGCATATAAAATCGAACGAAATCTCTACAGGAATTTTAAAAGCAATTGGAACATTGTTAGGTGTTAGTTTACTCCTATATTTTTTGTGGCTCATACAAACTGTTTTAGTTTATATTGTAATTGCAGCTGTGTTATCATTGATAGCACGTCCAATAATTAAGTTTCTTAGAATCAAATTAAAATTTCCAAATTTATTAGCTGTTATTGTAGCAATCTCACTTTTTTCTGGGATGATTATAGGCTTAGTTAGTCTATTTATTCCGCTGATTACACAGCAAGGAAGAAACCTTTCGCTATTAAATTTCGAAAATTTAAAAAATGATTATGCAGATATTGCTGATCAGGTAAGCAATCATTTTTTAAATACTAAGTTTAATTTACTACAGCAATTTGAAAGTATAGATCTACTTTCTGGGGTTAAGGAAATTCCAACCTTATTAAATTCCGTTGTTGGAACCGTTGGGTCTTTAAGTATTGGATTGTTTTCAGTTTTATTTATAGCGTTCTTTTTGATGAAAGATAGTGGACTTATGCATAATGGAATCATTACTGTTGTTTCGCAAAAAAATGAAAAACGTATTGAAAAATCAATGAATACCATCAAAGATTTGTTGTCTCGTTATTTTATAGGTTTGGTATTTCAAATTACAATTTTGTTTATAATCTATGCAACAACACTAGCTATTTTTGGTGTAGAGAACGCCATTGTCATCGCTTTTTTATGTGCATTATTAAATCTGATTCCATACATAGGTCCTTTAATAGGAGGTGTTTTAATGCTATTTTTAACGATGACAAGCAATATTGGACAAGATTTTAAAGCGGTAATTTTACCAACCACTATGTACGTTTTAATGGGTTATGTAATTGCTCAATTGGTAGATAATTTTTTTAGCCAACCATATATCTTTTCTAAAAGTGTAAAATCACATCCGCTAGAAATATTTTTGATAATTATTATTGGAGGGCTATTATTTGGAGTAATTGGGATGGTAATTGCAGTTCCAAGTTACACTGCAATTAAGGTAGTATTAAAGGAGTTTTTTGCAGAGAATAAAATTGTAAAACAATTGACTAAGGACTTGTAATCCATACAATTGTTATTTCTACCTGTATAGGAATGACAGAATCTTTCATTTTTTGTGAATTTAAACATCCTGCATAATAACATTCAGCAATTTATTAGAGATAATATCAATGCTGATATTTCTAAAATTTTGTTTAAAGGGATTTCTTTTCCTGATGTTACTACTCAAGAATTAGTAGCACAAATTGAAGCAAAAAAGAAATGTCAACATAAATTACCAACATGGTTTAATACTGCAAATATTTATTATCCCAATAAATTAAATATTGAGCAAACATCGTCAGAAATTACTGCCAAATACAAATCCGGACTAATTAAAGGAACTACTATTATCGATCTTACAGGAGGCTTTGGAGTCGATTGTTTTTACTTTTCAAAAAAAATTAAAACAGTTATTCATTGCGAAATTGATTCAAAATTATCTGAGATTGTCCAACACAATTATCAGCAATTAAAAGCTGAAAATATCAAAACAATTGTTGGTGATGGAATTGATAATTTACAGTCTCACAATAATAAATACGATTGGATTTACATAGACCCTTCACGAAGAAATGATATAAAAGGGAAAGTTTTTTTATTGGGTGATTGCCTACCAAATGTGCCAAAAAATTTAGATGTATTATTTAATCATTCGGATAATATCTTAATCAAAGTTTCGCCAATTCTCGATATAACAAGTGCTATTAATGAATTAAAGTTTGTAAAAGAAGTACATGTTGTCGCTGTAAATAATGAGGTGAAAGAGTTGTTATTTATTTTAGAAAAAGGATTTTTAGCAGACATTAATATAAAGACTAGCAATCTTCAAAAAGTAAATCAGCAGGAATTTAATTTTACTTTTGGAGACAGCGAAACTCCAATTTATGGTTTCCCAAAAAAATATATCTACGAGCCTAATGCCGCCATTTTAAAATCTGGTGGATTTTCGGAAATCGCAATACAATTCAACCTAGAAAAGTTACAGAAACATTCTCATCTTTATACTTCGGATGGATTAATCGATTTTCCAGGAAGAAGATTTGAACTCAAACACAACATCCCTTTTGATAAAAAGAAACTCAAAAAATTGATACCAAATAACAAAGCAAATATTACGACACGTAACTTTCCACTAACTGTTTCTCAAATCAGAAAGAAAACGGGGTTAAAAGATGGAGGAGATAATTATTTATTCTGTACAATTGATTGTGTCAACAAGAAAATTATTTTAATATGCCAAAAGGTTTGAGTAATTTTAGCAATTATTTCATACACCTATGGCAAATAAAAATATACGTTCACTTTCTTACAGAAAAGGCTTAGATGATAATTTATTAGAGAGTATTTCTGACCTTTCGCAAACTAATGCTTCAAAAGAAAAATTTCAAGATTTAGCAAAACGTTTTTTAATTGATGATTCTGTGGTGGTTGGCACTGCATCTTTCTACGATTTTACGAGAGAAGAAAATCGCAATAAAAAAGTGCATGTTTGTACAGGTACAGCTTGTATGGTTGCAAAGTCTCAAGACAATGTCAACAATCTTTTGAAAAATCATTTTGATGAAAATGAGATAGGTCATGCCGCTTGCGTTGGTCATTGCCATAGTAATTCGGCTTTTATGTTTGATGATAAAACCTATTCGGCATCAACTAAAGATGATGTTGAGAATATAATAGTTAATAATGTCCGTTCGAGCGCTTCCGATAGTTATCGGAACGAGAATTCTTACTATGTTGGTTGTAGCACAACYCCAATTTTAACTGCTGATATTAAAAATATCAAGGAATTTTATTCTTTATCTGATAAGTATAAATCCAAACAAAAAGAGGCCATTGAACAAATAATGACTTCGAATGTTAGAGGTAGAGGTGGTGCAGGTTTCCCCTATTGGATAAAATTAGATACGGTTTCTAAAGAAAATGACACTTCGACTCCGCTCAGTGCGGGGCAAAAATATATTGTTTGTAATGCTGATGAGGGTGATCCGGGAGCCTATTCTGATATGTTTTTAATGGAGCAACATCCGCACAAAGTTTTGTTCGGAATGTATATATCAGGGTTGATTGTTGGGGCTGATACCGGCGTTTTATATATCCGTGGAGAGTATCCAGATTCGATAAAAAAAATAAACAATGCCATTGAAGAATTGAAAGAATTGGGCATCGCACAAGATTTTAAATTCAAAATTATCCGAGGACAAGGAGCTTATATTTGTGGAGAAGAAACAGCTTTGTTAAATTCAATCGAAGGATTGAGACCCGAAGTGAGAGTACGCCCACCGTACCCAGCACAATATGGATTGTACGGAAAACCAACGGTGTTAAGTAATGTAGAAACATTTGCAAATATCCATTGGATTTTAGACAATGGAGGAAAAGCCTATGCAGACTTAGGAACAGAAAAATCTAGCGGAACAAAATTGGTTTCATTAGATAGTTTTTTCAATCGCCCTGGGATGTATGAAATTGAAATGGGAACTCCTCTAAAAACAGTTTTCGAAGACTTCGGATTAGGATTTAAATCTGATATCAAAGCGGTGCAAATTGGAGGACCTTTGGGTGGAATTATCCNAACACAAAAATTTAAAGATTTAACTTTAGATTTTGAATCTTTTGGCAATCAAAGTTTTTTATTAGGACATGCAAGTGTGGTTTCTATTCCTACTGATTTTCCGATGATAAAATTTTTAGAACACCTTATGGAATTTACGGCAGATGAATCTTGTGGTAAATGTTATCCTTGTAGAATCGGATCCTTTAGAGGAAAAGAAATGTTGCAAAAAGCACAAAAAGAAGATTATAAAATAGACCGCCAATTGTTTGATGATTTATTAGAAACCCTGGAAATTGGTTCGCTGTGTGGTCTTGGTGGCGGAATTCCGTTACCAATTAAAAACGCATTGAATTATTTTGGTGAGGAGTTGAATGGGTATTTTAAGAGTTAAGTTTAAAAAAAGTTATTACACAAAGTTGCGCGAAGAAGCACAAAGTCTCACAAAGGGATATGACAGAAGAAAAAATTTCAAATATTATAATAGGTAAAGCAATTGAGGTTAACAGAATCCTTGGCCCTGGGTTGTTAGAGTCTGCCTATCAAAAATGTTTGTGTTATGAATTAATAAATGAAGGCTTAAAAGTAGAACAAGAAAAAGCATTGCCAATTGTTTATAAAGAAATCAAATTAGATCACGGTTACAGAATTGACTTATTGGTAGAGAATAAAGTAGTTATAGAATTAAAAACTGTTGAATTTTTTACAGATGTGCATGCCGCACAAATTTTGACCTATATGAAATTAGGCAATTACAAATTAGGATTATTATTAAATTTTCACACAAAATTATTAAAACAAGGCATCAAGAGATTTATATTATAACCTTTGTGAATCTTTGTGCTTCTTTGAGAAGCTTTGTGTAACAACAATTAGATAATGAAAGCATACATAAACAATACAGCACACAAATTTAACCAAGATGAAACCATCTTAGAATTCGTCCGTAGAATTGAAGAAAATGAACATTCAATTCCTACGATGTGTCAAGACAATCGATTAGAAAATTTTGGTTCATGTAGGGTCTGTTCCGTCGAGGTTGCTCGTACCGAAAATGGGCCAACCAGAACGATGGCATCCTGCCATACTCCAGTTGGTGAAGGGTTGTATATTTATCACAATACAGAAAAAATACAACGTTTAAGAAAAAATATTGTTGAATTAATTTTGACTGATTATCCTGCGGATAAAGTTTTTCCTCCGGAGGATAAAAAAGCAACACCATTCCAAGAAACCATTGCTCAAATCGGTATTCCGAATGTACGTTACCCGAAAGGAGAAAACCATTTGGACATCGAAACCGATAGATCGCATCCATACATAAAATCAGATTTATCGCAATGTATTAACTGTTATCGATGCGTTAGAGCTTGTGAAGAAATTCAAGGAGAAATGATTTTGGGGATGTCTGGTCGTGGGTTTGCAACAAATATCATCAAAGGATTTGATACCACTTTTGACGAGTCGGCATGTGTGTCTTGTGGCGCATGTGTACAAACGTGCCCAACCGAAGCATTGACAGATAAATTTGAAACTAAAACCTTACTTGCTGATAAAACAGTTCGTACAACGTGTACCTATTGTGGAGTTGGTTGTCAATTGGATGTCTCGGTAATTGATGGTAAAATTCGTGGAATTCAGGCCCCAGAAACTGCAGAGGTAAATGAAGGTCACACTTGTTTAAAAGGTCGATTTGCTTTTCAGTTTTATGACCATCCAGATCGTTTACGCGAACCGATGATTAAGAAAAATGGCAAGTTTGAAATCGTTACTTGGGATGAAGCCTATGATTTTATCGCTTCAAAAATGATAGAAATCAAAAATAAATATGGTGCTGATAGTATCGGTGGAATCTCATCATCAAGAGCTACGAACGAAGAGAATTATTTGATGCAAAAAATGATTCGTGTTGGTGTTGGTACCAATAATATTGATGGGTGTGCTCGCGTATGTCACGCACCAACAGCTTGGGGAATGCAAAAATCTTTTGGTACAGGAGCTGCAACAAATTCGATTGAAGATTTAAAATTAACTGATGGTATTTTCTTGTTTGGAGCAAACCCTTTGAAAGGACATCCAGTTACGGGAGCAAAAATTAAGCAGGCATTTATGAAGGGAGTTACCTCGATTGTGGTAGATCCTATTCAGACGAAATTAGCTGATTTGGCAACGCACTTTTTACAAATTAGACCGGGAACAAATGTTGCTGTGTTGAATATGATCTCCTATTATATCATCACCGAAAATTTAGTCAATCAACATTTTATTGATTCTTATACTGAGAAATATACAGAATTTAAAAATCATGTTGCCGATTTGGATATAGATGAATTGGAAACAATCACTGGAGTATCCAAAGAAAAAGTGAAAGCTGCGGCGATTGCTTATGCAAAATCTGAGCGAGCGATGGAGTTCCACGGATTGGGAGTTACCGAACATTTTCAAGGGTCTAAAACCGTGATGTTGCTTTCTAATTTGGCGATGATGACAGGAAATATTGGTAAAAAAGGAGCTGGATTAAATCCGCTTCGTGGTCAAAATAATGTGCAAGGAGCAGCAGATATGGGAGTTCAGCCGCATCAAGGTGCAGGATATTTGGACATCAATAAATTGGATGTACAACAATATTATGCTGATAAATATGGTGTTGATAAAATGCCGACGATGGAAGGTTTAAAGATTCCAGAAATGTTGGATGCTGCGTTGGATGGGAAGTTGAAAGCCTTATATATTATGGGAGAGGATACGATTATGACGGATCCAAATACCAATCATAGCATCAAAGCATTCGAAAAATTAGAGTTGATTGTGGTGCAAGAATTATTTATGACAGCTACTACAGAGATGGCGGATGTTGTATTGCCAGCATCTTCCTATTTTGAGAAAAACGGAACATTCACCAACGGAGAACGTAGAGTTCAGCGTGTAAATAAAGTGATAGAACCTATTGGGAATACAAAACCAGATGGTCAAATTATTATTGATATTATGAGCCGTTTGGGATACGACCAGCCAACTGGGTTGACCTATGATGCAGCGAAAGTAATTGAAGAAATTGCGGATGTAATTCCGTTTATGAAAGGTTTGTCTTGGGATAGATTGGGCGAAAACGGGTTGCAATGGCCAATAAAAGAAGATGGAACCGATACGCAAATGTTGCATATTGATGGTGCGTTTAAAAAAGGAATTGGAACTTTCCATAATTTTGATTTTGAAGAAACTCCAGAGATTATTGAGCACGGAAATAAATACCCTTTCATATTAACTACAGGTCGAGAATTAGAGCATTACAATTCTGGAACGATGACTAGAAGAACGGATAATCAAATACTTTTAGGGAAAGATGTTTTGGAAGTACATCCAAAAGATGCTATCAAAAAAGGAATTGAAGACAATGAAACTGTCCTGTTATTTTCTGATAGAGGAGAGGTTAGAATTCCTGTTAAATTCTCTAAGAAAGTAAAAAAAGGAATTTTGCGAAGTACTTTCCATCAGCCAGAAGTTTTTCTGAATTTAATTACTGGAAGTGTTGGAGATAAAGAAACAATGACTCCGGAATACAAAGTTGTGGCAGTAGATTTTAAGCGTATTTAATTCTGACTGAATGAAATCTTTAAAGTATGAAGCGATCAAAGTTTCAAAAAACAAACAAAATTTAATTGAAGATTTTGTTGTTGTCGAGGCACCACTTCAAATAAATATCAACAAGGAACCCTATACAGTAGTGATGCGAACTCCTGGAGATGACGTTGACCTCATCCGTGGATTACTGTTTGCGGAGGATATATATAAAGGTATAAAAAACTTCGAGGTTGAGATTGTTGAAAATACAGAGGCTAACTTTTCTGTAGTCAATATTGAAATCAAAAAAGAAGATTTGGGGAAAGGCTACTTAAATAAACGAACACTTTTATCAGTTTCTTCTTGTGGTGTTTGTGGTGCTCAAACTTTAGATGCTATCAAAAAAAGTGGTGATAAGTTAATTTCAGATCTTAAAATTTCTTCAGTAAATATTGAACAGATGTTTGAGAATATGAACAAACAGCAAGATGTGTTTAATAAAACTGGCGCTTCGCATGCCGCAGCGATATTCGATTCTAGTTATCAATTACTTTCTATTAGGGAAGATATTGGAAGGCACAATGCGGTTGATAAATCTGTTGGGGAGTTACTTTCGCAATCGCAGCTTATTAATGCAAACTACTTATTGGTGAGCGGTAGAGTTTCATACGAAATTGTTTGTAAAGCCTTTATTGCTAAAATTCCGATGATAATTGCGGTGTCTGGTTGTYCTTCGTTAGCCATTGATTTTAGCAAAGAGTTTGGTATTCATKYASTYGRTYTWGCRMGWKRTYAKWWTSATRMARWWYMSRYSWMWWWSYMCKYAMRWWWSYYYAARRKTAWWAWWMMWKRCAKWYYTKWKTWKCWYRAYTAAAATATTTATGTATTTTTGACGCTTATGAACGTCCCTACAATTACTCCCTTTTTTATCGAGAAATTGTTTTATAGTTCAAGAGTTGTGCATGAATTAGTAATAATTAATGCGCAATAAATTAATTATTATGAACCAATAATACCAAATTAGTTAATAAATGCCGTATTGAAAGCTTTTAAATAATGATGATTACTAGTTATTGATTTAATAGTTTCATTTTCCAT
>NVSL01000065.1 GCA_002401215.1 Flavobacteriaceae bacterium
AACTCAAATGAGTCCCTAAATTTTGACATTTTCGTCAGCCATCAAGTGTATCCCTCGATTGGTTGCTCTCCAGCAGAGCCAAACTCCGTTTAACTTGATGAATCAAAGATAAAAAACAAAAAATTAGAAAGCAAAAACTGTAGAAAAATACAGCCTCCTTTTTGTCCACTTGAAATAATTTAATCGAAATCAGCCTCCTTTTTGTCTATTATACCTAAGTTACTTGATTTCATCTCACAAAAAAAGCCGTTACAAAAAATTGTAACGGCTTTCATATTTTAAATAACAATATCTTTTAGAAAATATATCTCAATCCGAATTGTACTTGCCATCTAGATGCTAAGCTAATATCATAAACATACGTCTTAGTGATATTACCATCAAAATTATATGTTGGAACTCCAGCTCCATCAACAGTAACACCAATATAACTTGCTTGGTCTTCACGTAATTCAGTTAGCTCTACACCAATTTTTGCCAAATGTAATTTTGCTACTTTTTCATCTAAATGTTTTGGTAACATATACACTTCATTTTCGTAAGCATCACGGTTTGTCCATAATTCAATTTGCGCCAAGGTTTGATTTGTAAATGAATTAGACATTACAAAACTTGGGTGCCCTGTTGCACAACCTAAATTCACCAAACGTCCTTCAGCTAAAATAATAACATCATTTCCGTCAATGGTATATTTATCAACTTGAGGTTTGATAGTATCCTTAGAGTTACCATGGTTTTTATTTAACCAAGCCATGTCAATTTCATTATCAAAATGACCAATGTTACAAACAATAATTTTATCTTTCATAGCCTCAAAATGACGCCCTTGAATAATATCTTTATTTCCAGTTGTTGTAATAATAATATCAGAATTACCAACTACAGTTTCTAAACGCTTAACTTCAAAACCGTCCATTGCAGCTTGCAAAGCACAAATAGGATCAATCTCAGTTACTGTTACAATACTCCCTGCTCCTTTAAAAGAAGCCGCTGTCCCTTTACCAACATCACCATAACCACAAACAGTTACTCGTTTCCCTGCCAACATAATATCAGTTGCTCTACGAATTGCATCAACTGCAGATTCTTTACAACCATATTTATTATCAAACTTAGATTTGGTAACCGAATCATTTACATTAATAGCTGGCATTGGTAATGTTCCTGCTTTTACTCGATCATATNAACGGTGAACACCTGTTGTAGTCTCTTCAGACAAACCGTTAATTCCGGCTGCTAATTCTGGATATTTATCCAAAACCATATTTGTTAAATCTCCACCATCATCTAAAATTAAGTTCAATGGTTTCTTATCTTCTCCAAAGAATAATGTTTGCTCAATACACCAATCAAACTCTTCTTCAGTCATATCTTTCCAAGCATAAACAGCGGTGCCAGCAGCAGCAATTGCAGCAGCAGCCTGATCTTGTGTAGAGAAAATATTACAAGAGCTCCAAGTAACCTCAGCACCCAATGCTTGTAGAGTTTCAATCAACACTGCAGTCTGAATTGTCATGTGTAAACACCCTGCAATTCTTGCTCCTTTTAATGGTTGTGAATCTCCATATTCTTTTCTTAAACTCATTAACCCAGGCATTTCTGCTTCGGCCAAGTCCATTTCTTTACGTCCCCAATCTGCAAGACTGATATCCTTTACTTTAAATTTTGTGTAAGTTGATGTTTCTGTGCTCATAATTGTATATTTTTGAGGTGCAAAATTACGAATTAAAGTACGAAGTACAAAGTAAGAAACACGAAGTAAAAATGCCATTATTTAAAACGATTCATGCCAACAAACATACTTCCATTTTTATATGGAGAATCGAAGAGTCTTTCGATAGCTTATTCAATAATATATATTTGAATAGCATGAGTTTGAGCAGGGTAGAAAAAATGAAATCGGAGTCGCATCAAAAGGGATTTATCAGCGTGCGCTATTTATTGAAAGAGGCGGGATATACGGATGATGATTTGTTTTATACAGGTGATGGAAAGCCGCATTTAAAAAACGGAAAACGAATTTCAATTACACATTCCTATACTTTTTCGGCGATTATTATTAGTGATACGCAAGTGGGAATTGACATGGAAAAAAACCGTGATAAGATTCAGCGAATTGCACATAAATTTGTGGATACAGAAAGTGATTTTTTAGACGACACGCATTTGGTTCAACATTTAACTATGATTTGGGGAGCAAAGGAAAGTCTGTTTAAAATTCATCCTGATGGTGGATTATTGTTTAAACAACATTTACCGATTGAACCTTTTTCTATTGCTGATAAAAAAGCCAAAGGATGGATAAAAAAAGATAATTTCTATGAAAATTTTGACATTCATTTTGAGCAGATTGAAGATTTTACTTTGGTGTATGCGATGAATTAAAGCTGCGAATTTTACTAATTTTCACGAATTATAAAACCAATTAATTGAACAAAAATATTCTTCAACACATCATCAACTCCAAACAAAAAGGGAAGAAATTATTAGCGATTCTTTTAGATCCTGATAAAGTTATTCTCAAAAATTTAGAGTCTATCATTTCAAAAATCACAATCAATAAAGTTGATTTTATTTTTGTTGGAGGCAGTACCGTTCATGTTGGAGTTACAGACAAACTTGTTAAAAAAATAAAGAAACTAACAACTATTCCAATCATACTTTTCCCTGGGGATTATACGCAATTAACAAATAATGCGGATGCAGTTTTATTCCTGTCGTTGCTCTCTGGAAGAAACCCAGAATATTTAATTAATCAGCAAATAAAATCGGTAGAATTTTTAAAGAATTCTGATTTAGAAATTATTCCGACTGCCTATATTTTAATTGATGGTGGCGTTGAAACTTCTGTTCAAAAAGTGAGTAAAACAACTCCCATCTCACAATCAAATATTGATGAAATCATTAACACTACAATGGCATCCCAATATCTAGGAAAACAATTGATTTACCTCGAAGCCGGAAGCGGAGCAACCAAAGCGGTTGATTCAAAAATTATTAAAAAGATTTCAGAGAATGTTGAGATTCCAATAATTGTTGGTGGCGGAATTCGGTCAAAAAAACAATTAGAAACTGCTTTTGAAAACGGTGCTGATTTGGTGGTTATCGGAACTGCTTTTGAAGAAAATAATAGTATTTTGAGTGAATTAAAATAACATACTCGTTCACTGAGCGGAGTCGAAGTGAACTCTAAAAAACTAAATATCGCTTCGACTCCGCTCAGCGAACATATATAAAAAAATAAATGAATCAAGTTATAGACTTCTTTTTAGAACCCTATCAATCGGCAACAAATTTAAATATCGGGTTAGAATTCACCGCTGCATTTTTTGGAGTCTTAAGCGTGGTTTATGCTAAAAAGGAAAATATTTTGGTGTTCCCAACTGGAATTATCAGTACCGGTATTTATGTGTATTTATTATCTCAATGGAACTTATATGGCGATTTAATTATCAATATTTATTACACCGTTATGAGTTTATATGGTTGGTATATGTGGTCAAAAATTATTGATAATGAACAACATCATATACCTATTTCAAGGACTACCAAAAAAGATAAAATTAAAGCATTTGGTATTTTTATATTTACATCCATTTTTGTAATTATCGTGTATCGCTATTACAATGTGATGCCAAATGATTTAAATTTTAGCGAAAGTATTAACGATGCAATAACAAAATTAGGCTCAGGAAATTTAGCTGAATTTAGAAAAGGAACTCCCTATTTAGACACCTTTACAACAGGAGTCTTTTTTGCCGCAATGTGGTTGATGGCAAACAAAAAAATAGAAAATTGGACACTATGGATTGCAGGTAATATTGTATCCATACCTTTGTATTTTGTAAAGGGGTATGGCTTTACAGGAATACAATACAGTATATTTTTAATTTTAGCTATCTTTGGATATATCGCATGGAAGAAAAACTTAGACAACAAGAAGCAAACATTATAAAGGTCGTTTTATTCGGCCCAGAATCAACAGGAAAAACAACATTATCACGTCAATTGGCGGTGCATTACAATACCGTTTGGGCTCCTGAATATGCTCGTGAATATTTACAGAAAAAATGGAATAATGAGCGTAGCACTTGTACCAATAAAGATTTAATTAAGATTGCTATTGGGCAAATGGAGATTGAAAATAGACTCTCAAAAAAAGCAGATAGAGTCCTAATTTGCGATACAGATTTGTTAGAAACCAAAGTATATTCCGAAAGTTATTACGGCGGTTTTGTAGATTCAGAATTGAATAAATATGCACTAGAGAATCAATATGATTTGTATTTCTTAACTTATATCGATACGCCTTGGGAGGCCGATGATTTAAGAGACAAACCTAATGAGCGACAAGAAATGTTCGATACTTTTAAAAATGCTTTAAAGAAATACAATCGACCGTATATCACATTAAAAGGTGATAAAACAACACGATTGCAAACTGCTGTTGAGGCTATTGATAAGTTATTATCGGAACGTAAAAACTTAGATAGATTCTCAGAATCTTTATCTTAAAAAAATATTTTTCCAACGTCACTTCGACCCGATAGCTATCGGGTGAATTTTAAGATTGAAATGAATAAAATTTGTATCGAGAAGATTTAACCAATTTAAAAGCAATAATCAAGATTTTGAACACAGAATCCATTCTAAAAGAACTCAGTTTCAAAGCTACCAGAAGTAGCGGCGCCGGTGGGCAACATGTAAATAAAGTGTCTTCAAAAATTGTGTTGTTTTTTGATCTTGACAACTCTGAATCTTTGACTGTTGACGAAAAAGAATTGTTGCAAAAAAATCTCAAAACAAAACTCACCAAAGAAAATATTTTGATCCTAAATTGTGATGAAAGTCGGAGTCAACACAAGAATAAAGAAATTGTTGTTGAACGGTTTTTAAAAATAATTTTAGTGGGATTGACAATTCAAAAACCTCGAAAAGCAACTAAGATTCCGAGGTCAGTAATTAGAAAAAGATTGGATTCAAAGAAAAAATTAGGGTTAAAAAAAGTGAATCGCAGAAAACCTGATTTGGAATGACATGAAAAATATTTTATTTTTTCTTAGTGTATTTTTATTTTTTTCTTGCAAAAAAAACCCTCCCGAAATTATTAAAACTGATGATTATGAATTAATTATTCCTAATAATCCCAAAGCAGTTTTGATTTTATTTCCAGGAATGGGAGGCAATGCTAAAAACATCAAAAAACAATCTAAAATCCCTCAAAAAGCTCTTGACAATGATATTGCAGTGCTTCTTCTAAATCACTTTAATCACCATCTATTTCTATACGAACAAGAAAAAAATCAGCTTCAAAAAATTATACTTAACACTCTTAAAGAACAACATTTAGAAAATATAAATATCTTTTTAGGTGGTTTTTCTTCTGGAGGGAATGTTGCTTTGCTTATTGCTGACCGAGTAAATTCTAAAGGAGTTTTTATTATTGACTCACCTGTAGATTTGGCAGACCTCTATTTTACTTCAGAAAAGAAAGTCCAAAATAATATAGATGAAGAACTTATTTCTGAACCTAAATATCTAATCCGTCATTTAACCAAAACTATAGGAAACCCAACCGAAGATATAAGTTCTTATGAAAATTATTCACCTTATACCTCAATGACAGATTTCACTTACAACCTTCAATTTTCACAAGATATTGCTATTCGATTATACACAGAACCCGCATTAGAATTCTACAAACAACGATTTAACAAAATTGAATTTGAAGATTTGAATGCCTCTTCAATCAAGAAAATGCACCAATCTCTTCAAAAATTAGGTTATAAAAATATTGAGTACATCGAAACAAAAAACAAAGGTTTTAGAGCAAATGGAAATCGCTCTCCACACTCTTGGTCAATTGTTGATGAAAAAGAAATAGTACATTGGATTTTGAAAAATAATTAATCTAATGTCATCTCTAAATGAGCCTTAGGGATTGAGAAATCGCATAACTCTATTCAAAAAAAAAACAACTCTGATGATGAGATTTCTCCTACCGTCGAAATGACAATAATTATAATTATTCCTTTTTAATTATCCATTCTTAATTAAGAAAACTATCGATTCGTCTCAGTCATTAAATCAGCAACCACGATAATATAATCTGCAATTTCAGCTTTTTCTTCTTTGGTCATTTCATCCCATTCTGATGCCATAACAGTTGCAATTGATTTGATATTCAATCCTGGTTGAATCTTATTCACCCACCAAATAATTCCTTGGTTATTATTAGAATGATACGAGCCATTAAAGTGAAAATATAAATCTCCCTTTTTAAAATTAACCAATGAAAAATGTGCCATCGTTGCATCTTTCGCAGCCTGTGCAGTTTGAATATTTAACATATTTGGTGGCACATGCTCTCCCATCATATCCTTCATTTCGACATAGGCCTTTACGGTTGGGTCAAAATATTTTTCTAAATCTGGACCAATTAATTTCAAAGCTTCTGGAGACAATTCTTTTAAAGCATCCATTCCTTTTTTGTTAATCATCGCAGCATATCTACGCGGAATGTTAGAGGCAATAAATCGCAAATCATTTTCTTTCGCAAACTCCATCAATGGTTTGTAATCTGTTTTATAATTCTTCCACATTTGTGTCATTTCTGGCAACATTTTTTTCTCTGGATACAATCCAGCGAGATATTCATTCATCACTAATTGATTGCCGCTTTCAAACATTTCTCCGCCAAAAAACAATTTATCACCTTTCAATTCAAAAAAGCTCATTGCCATTTCAATCTGCATCCAATGCGAAATAGGATTGTTGTGATACTCACCAAAAAAGACCATATCGCTATCAGCTAAACCTTTTATCATTTTTTGATATTTAATCTTTTTACCTTTATTATTATACAATTGAGATGCAACTTTATCTTGCGCATTTGATGTTTGTACAAATGATACAATTGCTAATACTGTGATGATTATTTTTTTCATTTATTGATGGCGTTTATTTTTGACTTTTGATGGTGTCGCATTTTGCGATACCAAAACCTCTATCTTCTCCTATTTCTATTTTTATTCCTGCTCTTATTTTGGCCTCCAGAATTTTGATTGGAGTTACTTTGAGGTCGCGGTTTCTTCTTTTTATTTCGGCTACCTCCACCACCTTGTTTTGGTTTACTACCATCAAGTTTCGCTGTTGGTTCAAATCCTGCAATTATTTCTGATGATAATTTTTCTCCTAGTAACTTTTCAATATCTCTTAAATATTCTTTTTCATTTACATCTACCAATGAAATTGCTTCACCACTTGCTCCTGCCCTACCTGTACGTCCAATTCTATG
Organism: Flavobacteriaceae bacterium; assembly: GCA_002401215.1. Classification (GTDB taxonomy): domain Bacteria; phylum Bacteroidota; class Bacteroidia; order Flavobacteriales; family Flavobacteriaceae; genus Urechidicola. The sequence continues at coordinate 7,298 of NVSL01000065.1, forward strand.
TACATAATCTTCAGGGATATTTGGCAATTCAAAATTAATAACATGTGGCAATAATGGAATATCCAAACCACGAGCTGCGATATCCGTAGCCACCAAAACTCTAATTTTATTCCCTTTAAATCCAGCCAATGCCTTGGTTCTTGCTCCTTGACTTTTATTTCCGTGGATTGCTGCAGACGAGATTCCTGCCTTCACCAATTTTTCACTTAATTTATTTGCGCGATGTTTTGTTCGCGTAAAAATCAACACTTGTTTCCAGTTTCCATCAGCAATTAATTTGATGGTTACCTCTACTTTATCTCCTGCATCTACACGATATGTTTTTTGATTCACTTTTTCAGCAGTCGTATTTTCTGGCTCAGCTTCAATCAAAACTGGTCGATTCAAAATACCTTCAGCTAATTTTTTGATATCTTTAGAAAAAGTTGCAGAAAACAATAAATTCTGACGTTGCTTTGGCATCATAGAAATTACTCTTTTAATATCACGTAAAAAACCCATATCTAACATTCTGTCGGCTTCATCCAACACTAAAATTTCTACACGACCTAAAGATAAGGCTCCTTGATTTTCTAAATCTAATAATCTTCCTGGGGTGGCAACTAACACATCAATTCCACCACGAATAGTTCTTATCTGAGGTTTTGCATTTACTCCGCCAAAAATTACGGTAGATTTGATATCTAAAAACTGACTGTAATCTCGTACATTTTCATGCACTTGCGCAGCCAATTCTCTTGTTGGAGTTAAAATTAAAGCTCTAATTGGCCTGTGTCGTTGTTTTCTTGTTGCATTTAAAATTTGCAATAATGGCAAAGTAAAACCTGCTGTTTTTCCAGTTCCGGTTTGTGCAGATGCCAACACATCTTTCCCTTCTAAAATTATCGGAATTGTTTTTTCTTGAATTGGTGATGGCGTAGTATAGCCTTGTTTGCTGACTGCTTTTAACAGTTCTGGTATTAATCCTAAGGATTTGAATGACATAATTTATTTTTGTAGGCTGCAAAGGTACAGTTTAAAAGTTTGATGTCGGAAGACAGAAGTTAGAAGTTTTTTATCCAAATTGATAATTAGAGTTTCTATTTGGTTTTTTGATTTTGGAATTTTTTATTTGTTATTTCTTATTTGGAGCTTAAAACTTTACTCCCATATATTTCAATCAAATATCTATCAGCACAAATTTTTATTTTATTTTTGCCCGATGATTAAAAAAGGAACCTTTATTCTTATCTGTCTTTTAGTGTCGAAAACTATTTTTGCTCAAGATCAGGATTTAACTTTATTCAAAAACGGAATTGACAATCCGAGTACGGTGACACTTCATCCGTTCGGGATTTTCAGTTCTCGTATCAATCAAAATTTTAAAATTAGACCTGTAAAAAAGTTTGATCTCAATTTTAGTTTAACAAGCGCCAACACTTTTTTGCCCTTTGTCGAAGCGTATTACCCTGAGGATCCTACGGTAAGAGAAGCACTTAGCAAGGTAACTTGGTACAATCGTAATTTTACTTTTATAGATCAAGAAACAACGCCTGCAGCCTATACCAATATTGTGATTGACGCTGTGGTAAAAGAATTTCGTTTCGATTTTAATCTGCGCTTGGCAAAAGAGCATGAGCTCRAAATTTCTATCCGTTCTTATTTAATCACCAAAGGAAACACACCTTCATCTTTATTAACTGGTGATGATTTTTTAGAATGGTTCCACAGTAATATTGCTGGTGGAGAAGATCCATTTGGAAGAAAATTTTATGGATTAAATCAGGTAAATTATAAATATACGGAWSGGAANYKGKRAGGWWCTASWWKTSRAKKSWGAWRWKKWWKTSMKWRKYKSCATSSAWSYTRRWYMSKTCTATKAKSMAKWWKWTCYYRTCMWTAAAAAAAGAAATTTCTTCGTCAATTTTGGCAGTCATGTAGGATTCAACACTTCAAAATACAATCCATCTATGGATTTTGGATTGTCTGGAAACGCAATTAAAACACTTACGTTGAAAAATAATAATCAATTTAATTTTGCGCTAGGGCTAAGCATCCTTAGAAAAAATATTGTCAATTTTGATACCGTTGTAGAACTTGGAAATAATAAATTTTTGGGAAGTTTAGAGACAGAAGTTGAATATACACTGTATACTCAAAAGAAAAATTACCACTCTTTCGGAATCTTATATCAACTCCAAACCAGCTATAATAAAAAGGAAGAAGCCGATTACTATAAGTTGCTTGGTCAATGGGCAGAAATCAACGCGGGGTGGCACAATGGGGTAACAACGCTGCATCAATATTTATCAAATTGGACGTTTATATATACCTATGCAACGCCTAAATTTAAAATTTACGGCTATATAAAAGAAGATTTAGATGTGAATAATGCTCCCGATTTGCAAACATCAATTGGAGTTCAATTCCCTCTTGGCAATTAAAAAGTTACGTATTTTTGTGACCGATGTTTAGAACCAAACAAACCTTTTCGATTAAAAATATTGCTGAGTTTAAATCCAATTTATTGGGTTGGGCACAACAANTTGACAAAGCAATTTGGTTAGATTCTAACAACCCAAATAACAATAATAGCGATTATAACTTATCTAGTTTTGATGCTGTATTAGCTGTGGATACTTATACTGAGTTAAAATGTGACGCCGAACAATCTTTTAAAAAACTGAAGGAATATCAAAAAAAATGTAACGATTATATCTTTGGATATTTGAGCTATGATTTAAAAAATGATGTCGAAAATTTAACTTCAAACAATTTTGATGGATTGTATTTTCCTGACTTATATTTTTTTCAACCCAAAAAATTATTTTTTATCAAAGGTGATTTCGTCACAGTAAAATATATTACTGATTTTTCTGATGAAATTGAATTAGACTTTACAACAATTAAAGATTTTGAAACTAAAAAGGATACTCACCCTGAGAATGAAATCAAAATAAAACTTCGGATTCATAAGGATGATTATCATCAAAAATTAGAATCCATTTTAAAACATATTTCTAGAGGAGATATTTATGAAGTCAGTTTTTGTCAAGAATTTTATGCAGAAAATTCTGAAATTAATCCACTTCAAGTTTATCAAAATTTGAATGAAATTTCAAGTTCCCCCTTTGCCACATTTTTAAAATTAGATGACAACTATTTATTATCAGCATCTCCAGAACGATTTTTAAAACGCACAAAAAACACTATCGTTTCTCAACCTATCAAAGGGACAATCAAACGAGGGAAATCAGAATCAGAAGATAAAAAATTAATAAAACAACTTGCCTCCGACCAAAAAGAACGCGCAGAAAATATTATGATTGTCGATTTGGTGAGAAACGATTTGTCGCGCACCGCCATTAAAGGAAGCGTAAAAGTCGCCGAATTATGCGAAGTCTATTCTTTTAAACAAGTGCATCAATTAATCTCGACCGTGGTTTCTGAAGTGACACGAAACAGTAACTCGGTTGACATTATTAAAAGTTTGTTCCCGATGGGATCTATGACCGGAGCACCCAAAATTGCTGCCATGAAAATTATTGAAGAATTAGAAGAAACAAAACGCGGGCTTTTCTCAGGAGCTGTGGGCTATTTTTCTCCAACAGGCGATTTTGATTTCAACGTAATAATAAGGAGTATTTTATACAATGCTGCCAATAAATATGTGTCCTTTTCGGTAGGTGGCGCGATTACTTCAAAGTCGGTAATTGAAAAAGAATACGAAGAATGTTTGTTAAAAGCCAAGGCGATGCGTCAGGTTTTATTACAACCGAATTAGTATATTTACAATTACGATGTTACACAAATTTCAACAACATATCAGTCCTAAATTTCCTTTTTTAAAGGATGCTAAATTGCTAGTTGCTATTTCTGGCGGAATCGATTCTGTCGTTTTAACGCATCTTTTACAACAGTTAAATTTTGATATTTCATTGGCGCATTGTAATTTTCAATTGAGAGGAAATGAAAGTGATTTGGATGAAGCTTTTGTTAAAAAATTGGCTGCTGATTTTAATATTGACTGCCATACTATCTCTTTCGACACCAATAAAATATCCAAAGAGAAAAAGATTTCTACCCAAATGGCGGCACGTGATTTGCGCTACAATTGGTTTGAAGATTTGACTGAGAAAAACAAGTATGACTATGTTCTAACGGCACATCAAAAAGAGGATGTTTTAGAAACTTTTCTAATCAACTTTACAAGAGGTACGGGACTTGACGGACTGACAGGAATCCCAGAAATCAATAAAAATATTGTTCGCCCTTTGTTAAATTTTACGCGAACTGACATTGAAAAATTTGCCAAAAAAAACAATATTGAATGGCGCGAAGACAAGAGTAATGCCTCTACAAAATATCTTAGGAATAAGATGCGTCATGATGTGATTCCGGTTTTAAAAGAGATTAATCCGAGTTTGACGGATTCTTTTGATAACACTTTAGAACATCTAAAAGGAAGTCAGGATATAATTAAGGATGCTATTAATACTCTTAAAAAAGAAGCTACTGTTTTTGAAAATGATATTTTAAAAATCAATATTGAAAAATTCAATTCTTTCGGAAACCCAAAAGCATATTTATTTGAGATCTTAAAAGAATATGGTTTTTCAGAATGGAATGATGTTACCGCCTTGTTAAATGCGCAAAGCGGAAAACAAGTTTTTTCAAAATCACACCGATTGATTAAAGACAGGAAACATTTATTATTGACAAAAATTGATGCTACTGATTCAAATCAAAGTTATACAATTGCTGATTTTGATTCTGATTTCATATCAAATGAAATCAATTTAAAATTTGATATTGAGAATAACTCAGAAGAAATTCAATCAAAAAATGTAGTCAATATAGATATTGAAAAACTAACATTCCCGCTAACATTAAGAAAATGGCAGCACGGAGATTTCTTTTATCCACTTGGGATGAAAGGCAAAAAAAAGCTGAGTGATTTTTTTAATGATGAAAAAATGTCCATCCTAGAAAAAGAAAAAGTTTGGGTTTTAACAACTTCAGAAAATGAAATTATTTGGGTAGTTCGTAAACGAATAGACAAACGATTTGGAATTACATCTATGACAAAAGAAATAGTTGAAATTAATTCTACAAAAATTTAATAAGACCCTGAAACGAGTTCGGGGTGACAAACATCAATCATCATCCTCTAAAAAGAAAATATCATCGACTCGCTTTTCAAAAGTCTGCGCAATTTTTAATGCCAATACTGTTGACGGCACGTACTTATTCAATTCCATTGCGTTGATAGTTTGCCTACTCACTCCTATAATTTTTGCTAATTTTGCTTGCGTTATATTCTTTATAGCACGTTCTACTCTAATATTATTCTTCATAGCTCAAGCTTTTTTTCGTTTTGTACAATACATAATGAAATCTTATTATAAAGAAGAAAAGTATGGTAAACATATTATAAATAAGCACATTAAAAAAAGACATATCATATACAAAAATCACTGCTAAAATCAATATACCATAATTTACATAAGTTGCCCAAATTAAAGACTCAGTTCTAATCTTAGAAATATATTCGTCTTCATCTTTGGCTTTGCTAAAGACCACTAACAAGCCACCAACAATTAAAAGTATCGAAGCCAATTCATCGGCTATATTATTTTTAGACCAAATTAAACTAGCATTTTTAGTTAAAATCCCTGGTTTATCACCAATCAATGGAAAAACGTTTATTTCCCAATTTGGATATTCAAATTGATTTGTCAATAAAACAATCCCTAAAACGAATCCAATCAAAAATAAAATCCATCCAAATTTTTTATACTTATGCGAAAATAAATACTGCGTTTGTGGTAAGGCAAAGCCCGCAGACCGGGGCTTATCCAATCCCTAGGTACGCCAGTAAAGTCTACCTTTGCAATCCAGAGTAATTTATCATGCAGACCTTCAACAAACTTTGTCGCAATGCCAATATCTTCTTCTGCAATATACAGAAAAATCTCTGTTAAATCTTCCAGCGCGAGCGGGGCGATAATCAGCT
>NVSL01000066.1 GCA_002401215.1 Flavobacteriaceae bacterium
ATTTTCCTTTTTTGTATATTTTTTTAGGAGTCCTTACTTTTGGTCTATCCCATGTGTTGGCTCTTGTATATATATTTAAAACACCATTATTTATAGTGTAATTAATTATTCTCGCATCACTCCAAAGTTGATTACCACTATTATATGATCTTAAATAATATTTAGTACCTGAGGTCATTGTTTTTGTAACGGATGAATTTGAAGTACTTGTTCCTAAAGCTGTACTTTGCCAATACCAAGTTTCTCCTGAAGGAGGAGTGCCCCTTGTTAGTTCGGTATATCCAGAAAAATTAGTTACAGTTGGAGCATCAGGTATTGCTGGTTGTGCTCCAGAAGAAATTGTAATAGACATACCAGCTAGTAAAACAACAGGGAATTTTTTTCCACTAGTACAAGAAAGCATCTCTGTACCCGCTGCTCCCCATTGAATGTTTACATAGTATTCTGTTCCTACAAATCCCTGACTAAGAATTGTATGCCCAACAGGGACAACCCACTTAAAGAATACTTGAGGTGTACCATCATCATAAGTGTAATTGTGTGTACTGTTTGTTTGAACATTTGCTGTTCCAGAAATTACTTGAGAGTAACTGAATTGAAAAGCAATTAATACTATTAATATGCTCAATATATATTTTTTGTTGTAATTGAATGTTTGTAACATAATTGTAAGAAATTTATTGATAACTAATAGAATTGATATTAAAAATGTATGTTTCAACTTCAGAAATATTTGCAGTTAAGGTCAAAACTGCATTAAGTCCTGAGTTACTCCCTGTTAATACTAAAACAGCTTGTAAATTATCTAATGTCATAGTATAGGTGTTAGACCCAGTTGATGTTTCTTGATTCCACTCCTCAGAAGTATTAAGTATGTTGAAGCTTAACGACTCTACATCGTCATCGGCTTGCTGGTTCCAAATAAAAGTATTCCCAGATTTTGCCAATGTTGAAGAGACAACAATATTCTGCCCCATAAAGCTGATACTATTACTATTTAAAGTATAGCTAAGCTCAGTTGATTGTGCATTTATTCTATTTGTTAAAAGCATCAAAATTATAATTGCAAAAAGTTTATATATTGTTTTCATTGTAATTTGTCTTAAGATTAAAATGTGATTTATTGCTTATAGTGGTAGTTGTTATTACTTACAATATTGCCATCAGCATCTTTTACATATTCTAAGCGATTAAACTCATCATAAGTGTAAGTGATGGTATAGCCATTAGCATCTGTAATCGTTGTAATACCGACTAATGGCTCGTAAGTAAATGTGGTTACCATAGCTCCTGAAATACCTCTTAAAGCAGTTTCTTGTGATGGACTTAAGCCATCAGTTATTGAAAACCCTGCCCCAAAAGCAGCCAATGCTTCAATAGTTGCATAAGTTGTATTTTCAATTTTTGCAATAGGATATTGTTCATCATAACCCCATATATATACCCTTGAAGTGCCATTGGTTGCTTTTGATTGTAAGAGCTTCCCTGAGTCGCTATATAGCTCATACTCTAATTTGGTTTGAAGAGTTTCACTCCCTTTAGCAGATTGTAATTCACTAGGTAATGTTAAGGTAGTTGTTGCATTAAAATCAAAGACAACTTTCCCTTTTTCTAATAAGGTAGTATTCTCATATTTTTCAATTTCAATGAGTTCACTCAACCTATTTTCATCATGCAGTTTTTGAAAGGCTGTTGATGTTGTGGGTAAAAAATCAGAAGCGTAGGTAAATTCACTTTTTAAAGTATTTCCTTTACTATCTGTAGTCGTTGTTTCTTTTAAGAAAGGAAGGTCAGTATCATACACTAAATTTTGCTCAGAACTAATATTACTTCCATTTAAATATTCTGTTGTTACTGATTTAGTTTGTAGATTTCGTTCAATATTAATTTTTGACTCTGTATCTATAATAATACTATTATAAGTTGGACCACCTTGTGCGGTTAAACTAAATGGAACTTTACCTTGGTTAAATATAGGGACTGTATCAAATACTTTATAGGTGTAAGTATTAATTGTTTCAGATAATTTTTCATCAGTCTCCGATTTTACAACTTTAGAAACTAATTTTCCTCGTTTTATATCATTATTGACAAAGGTTGTACTTGGAAACGCACTGTTGTTTATTAAATAATTGCTATTTTGGCTAGAGTTTGGTAGACCAGTATTTACAATTGTTTCGCTTTCATTAGGAAAATCATTTGGACTATAATAAACATATTCAGTTGAACCATTACCCACTTCTTTTTCGATAATTCTTGAATACCCTACATAACTCCCATCAGTTAATTCAAGACCACTGGTATTTTTATCAAATGTTGTAAAGTAGGTATCCCAAGTATTTGCATTCGCGCTTAGACTTATAATATCAGTATTTGGGTATGCAAAAACAGGAATGCTATTGATATATCCTGATGCACTACCATCTGATTCTAAATACTCGTATTGAAACTCACGCTGATTGCCAAACCCGTCATTGAGCAATTGTTTTTTAATTCTTGCCCCACCAGCTATATACTCTTCACCAAAAAATTGAAATTTGTGAGTTTCATATTCAAACTCTGAACTTCCACCAGTCGGGTAAGTAACTTTTTTTAGCAGACCAGACAAAGAATAAYCATTGGATGCTAAATCATAACCTAAGATTTTTCTATAGTTGTTTGAGATGTCAGACCGTTGAAAAGGAAGAATAGAATACTTACCATCCTCTGGATAAAAGTACAATTCAGGGTTTGGGCTAGGACTTAAATAATTGGTAAAAGTAAATGTTTCTCCATTGTTATTGTAATAGCCTAAAAAATCCTTTTGTAAGGAAGTTCTTCTTGGTAAAGGGTTGGTGTATTCGTAGTCAAATACATATTCTTGGTCATCCTGACCAGTTGCAATTACTTTTACTTTGTTTAATTTTAATCGTTTACAATCGGCATCTGCACAATTTTCTTTTGATTGGAAATAGCTTTGTTCTAAAATATATTTTKKRMTKATGTTATTNTNATNNYMTYWYWTWAKRMYTWMAKWRMKYWKYYYWKCATSTWKWKAAWMWRYMYYGWKRRYAWTRTRWRTAAATTCAACACTTCCACCATCCCAACTAATTTCTGTCAAACGATTTAGTTTAGGGTATTTTGTTAATATTTCATTTGAATTGATATGGTATAAAGTTCCACCATTATTATAGTAAGGAGCATGAAAATAGGTTGTGGCATTTATACCAAACCCGCTTGTTGATGAATTAGTAACTGTATGATTTAGATAGCTATCAGCATTGGTTTTGGTATATTCTTGATATGTAAAGGTTACAACATTCCCTGTTGAAGCATCAGTAATTGTATTTAAATGCCACGTTGTGAAGTTTGCATCATAGTTGTAATAAGTTTGAGACTGTTCCATAATAGGTAGTCTATAAGATTCAACAAAATCTTTACTGCTGAAATTATATTCTAAGCCTGCGGTATTTGTTAATGTGAAATTATTAAAATCATCCCTTTGTGAAGCACCAGAGTTAGACCAATTCTGATTTGGGTTTCCATCTTCTGATCCAGAAAAACCAATTCCATTTACTAGAATTGTTGACCTACTAAGAATAGGGCTTTTGACTCCTGAATTATCCAAGAAAATTGCTTCATACTCTTTATTTTCAAACAAATCACTGAGTGAAGTTTCTTGAGTGTCTTTTAAATAAAAGGAAGTACTTAGTCCTGGAGCGTTTGCTATATATTCATCTGGAGATGAGTCAATTTTTATCACATCATACATGTCACTATATGGGTATTGAGAATTGATGGTTGTACCTGATGAACTCCCACTTTGGTACGATACAATGGCATTCTTTCTATGATATCCAATTGTATTTATTTGATTTTCCCAAGTCCCTGCGTTATCCATTGTATCGTCAGGGAGTGCAAAGCCGTATACATCAAGTTCTTTATCATCTAAATCTCTTATGATTCTTGTAATATTACCTCCAGCATTCAATGACCACCCTAAACCAACATTAGAAGCTATTTCATCAACTTTTACACCTCCAGAATTATAAGAAATAGAGATTGGGACAGATATTTTACCAGCTCTAATTTCATAGATTGGAATATCTATTCCAACTCTTCCTGTATATAAATTTACAGGTAAGAAATTTTGTTTTAGGAATTCTGTTACATCAGGTGCAGCAAATAGTTTGTCTCCTGGCATTGGGTCATTAAAACTTGGTTCTTGTCCAAAGCTATTAAGAATGGCAAATAAAGAACAAAACAATACAAATGTGTTTTTCATGGATATATAATTAATAATTTTCTGGTGATAAAACTAAAACACACTTTTGGATAAGCCCTACGATTTTCCCGTACAATATTGACGGGAAAATCGTAGGGGTGTTTTCAAAGAAATAACCAGATTTGTAGATGAACTATTAATGTCAATTCCCTCGTGAGAACACAATCTATATTATCAAAAAAAGTAAGAGCATATAACTTACAAGAGCTTATGGTAACCTTGGTTATTATTGGAATTTTAGTGCTAATTGCATTACCTGCATTAATGCCTTTAATTTCCAGAGCTAAAAGTGTAGAGGCTCAAAACCAGTTAAAACATTTGTACAATACAGAAAGGCAATACTTTTATATGCATTCTAAATACACGATTGAAATGGATGCCATTGATTTTGAAGTCCCAAAAACAGTCAATGAAAATGGAACAGCCAATTACTCCTATGAAATTATAGAAGCTACTGGAAATACTTTTAAAGCAAGAGCAACTGCCATTGCAGATTTTGATGGGGATGGTGTTTTTAATGTTTGGGAGATTGACCACAATCAATTGTTAAAAGAGGTAACAAAGGATTAATGCTTCGACTTCGCTCAGCAACCTCCCTAAAAAAAAGGAAATAAATGAATATCTTCTTAAAAACAATATTAATACTGTTACTAACAGCGATTTTATACCAAGACTTGAAAGAGCGGTTGGTTTATATAATACTGTTTGCTTTAACAGCCGTTTTATTGGTTTATTTACAGCTACAAGAGATAACAACATCCGTTATTATTGTTTCCTCGGTACTTAATATATGTGTGGTTGGGTTGGTTATTTTGATACTTTCTATCTACTCCAAAATAAGATTAAAAAAACCACTTAAAGAAACTTTTGGAATGGGTGATGGGTTGTTTTTTATATTGCTTGCCCTTGGATTTCCAACTGCAACATTTTTAGTGTTATTTTCATTTTCGTTGCTGTTTTCTTATGCCTTGTTTTTAGTTTTAAAATCCAATCTGAAAGTGAAGACTGTTCCCTTAGCAGGATTTCAAGCCTTGTTTTTAGCGATTGTTTTGTTATTGAATGAATCATTTTCATTTGTTGAATTATATACTATTTAGTGAATGGAACTAGATTTTAACATACCCACCCAATTACAACAACTCATAAGTGCAGAACAGGCACATCATTACAATATCATTCCTTTTGAACAGCACAACGGAACGCTTGTTTTTAAAACAGACAATCAGCAGCAAGATTTAGCTTCAGAATTACAAATCATCTTTGGGAAAGAGATTCAATTGATTGATGAAACCAAAGAAACAATTCAAAAATATTTAACCTTAAACTACAGACAACAAACCAACAATCAAAGAAGCTCTGAATTGCATTTTTCAGAAGACTTTTTACTGAATATCATTCACGAAGCAAAATCATTGGGAAGTAGTGATATTCATTTTGAAGTTTTTGAAGAGCAAAGTAGAATCCGTTTTAGAATTGATGGTAAGCTGTTGGAGCGTTATCTGATTCCACAGTCAGAATACCCAACCTATGTAAATCGTATCAAGATATTGTCAGAGTTGGATATTTCAGAAAAAAGATTGCCACAAGATGGACGTATCAACATCAAAAATGAACAAGAAGAGTTTGATATAAGAGTTTCTGTATTGCCAACATTGCACGGAGAGAAAATAGTATTGCGATTACTTTCAAAAGATACTACAGCAATTGAATTAGATACTTTAGGATTTACAATACAAGAATTAAAACGCTATAAAGAAAGCATTAAAAACCCCAATGGAATCATCCTGATTTCTGGACCAACAGGGTCTGGAAAGACAACCACCTTATATGCTACACTCAAACTTTTAAATACAGCGGATACCAATATATTAACCATTGAAGACCCTATTGAATATACTTTAGAAGGTATCAATCAAGTACAGTTAAAAGAAAATATAGGACTTGATTTTGCAAGTACTTTACGTACATTTTTACGACAAGACCCAGACATTATTATGGTGGGAGAGATACGTGATGCAGCAACAGCCAATATGGCAATTAGAGCTGCATTAACTGGTCACTTGGTATTGTCAACGATTCATACAAATTCTGCTTGGGCAACTATTTCAAGATTGGTTGATATGGGAGTGCCACCCTTTTTAATTGCAAGTACATTAAATGTAAGTGTTGCACAGCGTTTGGTTAGAAAGTTATGCAATCAATGTAAAAAGAAAGAACAAGTACGTTTGGAATTGTTTCCTGAAGGTTTTAGTGTCAAAGACACACTTAAGTATCACTATGCTGCTCAAGGCTGTCAAGAATGTTATCACACAGGATATTCTGGCAGAAAAGCTATTTATGAAATCATCCCAATCACTAAAGAACTCACAAGACAGATTAAAGACAATGTTTTGGAGATAGATGATTATTTACATCAAAATAATATTGAAACAATTAAAGTCAATGCACTCAAACTGATTCAATCTGGAGAGACTTCTATTGAAGAGGTGTATTCACTTTTAACAAACTAAACAGATTAATGAAAATCTATAAAAAACTCATTTTTGCAATTGCACTTATCACTCTTGTGATGAATATTGGTTATTCTCAAGAAGATAGAATAGACCAACTACGCTTAAAATTAGAAAGTATAGAAGTTGATACACCAGGGCTTAATGAAAGAGCAGATATCAATGTGAGTAATATTTTATTACCAGATTTTTTGAGAATCCTAACCAATGCACATGAGGTGAATATTAATATTTCATCAGACATAAATACCATCACATTTAGCAACAACTTTTCAAATGCCAGTGTTTCAGAAATCCTTATATTTTTATGTAAAGAATTTGAACTGGATATTGATTTTATGGGCAATATATTGTCCATTCACAAATTAGTGCCAGATATTATTCCATACCAACGAAAAGAAATTCCAATTGTTTACAATCAACAACATGATTTGTTATCTGTAAATTTAGATAAGGATACTTTGTCAATTGTGTTTAAGGATATAACTGATAAATCTGGTAGAAATTTAGTCTTTGCTCCAGGACTTGGCAATCAACTATTGACAAGCTATATTCAAAATATGCCTTTTGAAACAGCGATAGAAAATATTGCTTTTGGTAATAATCTTATCGCTACAAAAACAAGAGATAATTATTATTTGTTTGAGAGTAGCACAAGCTCAACACAAAACACTCCACAAGGAGTTACTCAAAAAAGACCTTATAGAAATAGACGTTCCAATTTTTATTTTAAAATAAACGATACTTTAAATAAAACCTTAGATGTAGATTTTGAAAACACTTCTATTTCAAGTATTGTGTATGATATCAGTCAGCAATTAAACCTCAATACTTTTACAGCAGCCCCTATTGATGCAGCAGGAGTTACTACTGTAAAAGCGGATAATATATCTGTTGACTTATTATTTGATAAGATTTTAGAAAACACAGAGTTTACTTTTAAAAAGGAAGGGAGTATTTACTTTTTTGGAAAAAGAGATCAAGCATCACTTAGAAGTACAGAAATCATTCCATTACGATTTCGTTCTATTGAAATACTATCGGGACAGACACCTTCATCCGCAAAAAAAAGAACAGGGAGCCTTTATACAAACACCAATTATTATGGAGGGAGTAATTACAACAATGGGTCTAATGGAAGAAACCAAAATGGAAATAGACAACCAGTAAATACAAACGGTTCTAATTTTCAAAATTATGACACCAAGGCAGAAGCCTTGATTAGTATTTTACCAGACGAAATAAAAAACAACTTAGATATTCAAACTGATATAGAACTGAACAGTTTTATTGTAAGCGGACCAGATCAAGACATTGAGAAATTTAGAGAATTTATAAAATATATTGACAAGCCAATACCCAATGTAAATATTGAAGTCATGTTTGTTGAAGTCAATAAAAGTGCGACTATTGAAACAGGGATTACTTGGGGTATAGGAGAACAAGCTGCTCAAACCAAAGGAACTTTGGGTCCAGCTATTAATATGACACTTGGAGCAGGTACAATTAACAATATAATCAATGCAGGTACATTTGGCTCACTTAATCTAGGAAATGTAGTGCCAGAGTTTTATGTCAATATCAAAGCAATGGAAGCCAATGGAGATATTAAAGTGAGGTCGACACCAAAAATATCAGCTTTGAGCGGGCATATGGCAAACTTCTCTATTGGTGAGACAACTTATTATGCAGTTACAGAACGAAATATTYACGGCTCTCAAAACCCACAGACATCAGAAATCACCAACTATTTTCCTATTGATGCTGAGACAGCTATCAATATCAAACCCATTGTTACTGCCGATGGAAGTATTACTATGGAGATTAATGTGGTACAATCCACTTTTAATGGCATCAAAATAGATGAAAATGCACCTCCTGGAATTAACTCAAGAGAGTTTACTTCTATAGTTAGAGTACAAGATCAAAACTTAATTGTGTTGGGTGGATTGGAGAGAGTGACCAAAAGTGATTCAGGAAATGGAGTGCCAATATTGTCTAGGATTCCAATCATAAAGTGGTTGTTTAGCAGTAGAAAGCGAGAAGACACAAAAAAGAAATTGGTCGTATTTATAAAACCAACAATTATTTATTAATGCTACTAAAAAGAGTTTTATTTGGTAAAGTATATACAGCAATAGAGCATTCTTCTGTTGGTGGAAAGGAATGTTTTCATCTGTTGCAATTAGTCTATAAAAACAAGTCTTTTGATGTTGTTGACTCAGAGAGTTTTGAAATATTAGAAAATGCTTTAGCATCTTTAAAAAAAGGGCAGCACGTTTTTGTGATTATCAATAATGACAAAGTACTCTCCAAAAAAATTGAGGGTACTCATGAATTTAATAAAGCCACTTCAATAGCTTTTCCAAATATTAAAACCAGTGATTTTGCGATTGAAGTTTTAGGACAAAAAATAAATTCTTTTGTCTCAATTTGTAGGAGTAGTGACCTACAAGTCATCTTAGAAAAATATGCTACTAACAAAATAAATGTTATTGGTTATTCTTTAGGGAACTCCATAGTATCAACTTTAGTCCCTTTTTTAGAAACTGAATCTATTCAAACATCAAATGCAACTATTTCATTTGAAACCGCACAAATCACCAGCATAACAAAACTAGAAACACCATCAGAAGAAAAGAGTATGGTAAATGGCTTGGAAATAACACCCAAAAGGGTATTGGCACTTTCAGGGATCTTGAGTTATTATTCAAATAGCTATAATTCTCAAACTAATTTTAAAACCAATACGGATACGCTAAAAGATAATTTTGAGCAGCAGCAAATTTTCTCAAAACTATTGAAAGTTGGATTGGGATTTGTATTAATAGGATTGCTTGTTAACTTTTTATTTTTTACGCATTTTAGAGAAGAGATAAGTGTTCTGAGTAATGAACAACAAACCACCCAAGGATTTAAAACCACTTTAGCGAAACTAAATAATGATGTTATTAGAAAACGTAAATTAGCTTCTGACATATCCTCTACAGCAAGTTCCAAAGTTTCTTTTTATATAGATGAAGTAGGGCAGTCAATACCAAAAACAATAGTACTCACTCAAATAAACTACCAACCACTACAAAAAAACCTAAAAGAGTTTAAAGAAATACTGGTTGAAAGCAATGAGTTGTTTATTGCTGGCACATCAGCCAATAGTGAAGCCTTTTCTAATTGGATTAGTCTCTTAGAAAATAAGGATTGGATAGAAAAAGTCGCTGTGGAAGACTATGGAGTTGGTAAGAAAAGGAACATTTCATTTGAACTTGCAATTAGACTGGTAGAATGAGCTTAAAACAAAAAAATATCGCCTTAGTCATTGGTTTATTAATTGTGTTTTTTATCTGCTATAAAATACCGATCAAGCAAACTTTAAATGCTAAAAAGCAATACAAAGAATTGAAATTAGAACAACAACTGTTTGCAAATGTAGCCCAACAATTAGTTTCTTTAAAGGCAGAACAAGTTTATTTGGATTCAATACTCACAAAAAATCAATTTGCAACTGACAAATCTTTCCAGAGTAATCTATTGTATGCTATTACAGCTTTTGCCAATAAAAACAAGCTAACTGTTGTTAGTTTTGAAGAACCACATTATTTTAAAAAAGGAGATGCAACCTTAACCACTTTTTCATTTTCTGTGAGAGGTGGTTTTAATAATTCCTTAAAATTACTTCACGAATTGGAGCAACTCAAAAAACTTGGTAAAATACAGTCTATAGATTTTGAAAAAAAGAAGAATTATAGAACAAATAAAAATTATTTAGAAACTAGTTTTTTACTTCAGAGAATGGAAAATTAAAACTCATTTTGAGGTAATAATTTCTCAAATAATAATTACTATATTGCAGATGAAATTATTATAAATATTAAGACAAAAACTGCATATACTTTTGCATATAGTTTTATCTTTTTATAGCACGGGAGCSCAATGAAATGGTTGCTAAAAAAGCTCACTATGAGCTCATAACCCGAAGGTCACTGGTTCGAGTCCAGTTCCCGCTACGAAGCTGAAAGGTAGATAATGAACGGATTGTGTTAGCACAATCCGTTTTTTTTATGTCTTTAAATAACTTACTTTTACGTGCCGTACACAAAAACGTGCACAAAATTAAGATGATTCGTCCCTTTTCTAACCCTAAAATTCATACTGGCGGAGTTGATATTTCGACTTGGTCTGAGCTCACA
The DNA here is from genome assembly GCA_002401215.1 of Flavobacteriaceae bacterium. GTDB lineage: Bacteria > Bacteroidota > Bacteroidia > Flavobacteriales > Flavobacteriaceae > Urechidicola. Next base: position 10,962 of record NVSL01000066.1, read on the forward strand.
ACAGCACAACAACGAGACACATTATCTAAAGAATGGTATCTCTATTATTTATTTCGAAGCCCTAAAACGGATAAATTAGTAAGACAGCCCAATGTAAAGGCTGGAGTTAACAGGTATAAAACAAAGCGTGAAAGACTGTCTTTTTTACGTGTATTACATCTCAAATTTAAAGGATAGCTCAAGCATATTTCAAACTTCAATCCGTTCTCATTGGGCTATTGAGAATAAGTTACATTGGACTCTTGATGTTGCTTTCTCTGAAGATGCTTCTAGAAAAAGAAATAAAAATGCAGCACAAAATCATTCCGTATTGCTAAAAATAGCCTTGAACCTCCTGAAAAATGAACAAACTAAAAAACTGTCGGTTAAAAGCAAAAGACTCAAAGCGGCTTGGGATGAAGACTACTTATTAAGGATATTGAAAATAAAAGTGTGAGTTTGCCCTGATTACTTAAACGATCTCCTTTTTTTTAAGGTGATGACAGTAATTTCTGGCCAAATACCTACCCTACCCGGGAAAGCCAAAAAGCCAAAACCTCTGTTAACATTTATATACCTCCCAAACTCTTCATACACTCCAGCCCAATGTTTATATACATATTGCACGGGACTCCACTTAAAACCCGGAATCTCAATCCCGAATTGCATACCATGTGTATGACCACTTAATGTGAGGTGATAATTATTTTGATGTTGCTTCACTTCAGTTTCCCAATGTGAGGGATCATGACTCATCAATATTTTAAAATCTTCCTTTTTTATGCCAGCGGAGGCTCTCCGTAAATCACCTGCTTTTTTAAATTTTGTCCCCCAATTTTCTACTCCGATTAAAGCAATTTTATCTGAACCTTTTTCTAAATATACAGCTTCATTTAGCAATAAATCAAACCCAATCTTTGGATGAATATCTTTTATTGCTTTAAAATTAGCATCCTTTTCTTTGTTTGATTTCCAGCTAACATACTCTCCATAATCATGATTTCCAAGGACAGAAAACTTTCCATCTTTTGCTTTTAGCTTTTTAAAATACGGAATCCATGGATCCATTTCAGAAGCTACATTATTCACAAWATCTCCCGTAAATAAAATGACATCAGATTGCTGCTCGTTAATCATGTTAATTCCATATTCGATTTTCTCGGCATTGTCGAAACTTCCACTATGAATATCAGAAATTTGGGTGATTTTATACCTGTCAAAAGCATCTGGTAAATCATCAAAAAATAGCGTATGCTGAATCACCTTATAATTGTATTTTCCTTTGATGACTCCGTAAATAATAGACGCAAACGGGATTGCAGCCAACCCCAACGCGAGCTTACTTACAAAAGCCCTACGCTCAGGAAAATGAGTTGGAGATGATGAGAAATAATTAGCAGTTGCTTTAAAAACCCTAAACACATCTTCGCTTATCATCACAAATAAAACTGTGATTTTTGGGACTAATGACAGCACCAAAAACGCTATGGACAACATCAATATTTGAGACAAACCTACGGCGCGGTCATAATGTGTAAATTGATATATAAAGTTGACCATAATCGCAATGGAAATAAACCAATACGACCAACTAATCAATTTGTTTTTATTCAAAGTTTTGACACTCTGAAATGCATAAAAATCAACAATAAAAATTATGATAATAAAAATAAGCCAACGCAACATAGTTTGATTTTAGGTAAAAATATTCTTTTAATCTACACCCATTTATTAAGTGAGGTTAAGTAATTGTTAAAACTAGTATGACGAAACTGATTGTGTTCTGTTACAATTATAAATCCTCATGCAAGGTTCAAAAAGAAAAACCACGAATTGCAATCTAATTAATTTCTGTTCTACTTATATCTTTCGTAATTTTGATTTCTTTCAAAATAAATCACATGCCAGAACAAAAACGACTCTTTTTACTCGATGCTTTCGCCTTAATTTTTAGAGGATATTACGCACTAATAAAAAACCCAAGTATCAATTCAAAAGGGATGGATACCTCTGCAATTTTAGGTTTTACCAATTCTTTATTGGATGTAATCCGTAGAGAAAAACCCGATCATTTAGCAGTTGCTTTTGACAAAGGAGGTTCATCAGTTAGAAGAGAATTATTCCCAGAATACAAAGCCAACCGAAAGGAAACTCCCGAAGCAATTAAAATTGCGGTACCTTATATACATAAGATTTTAGAGGCGATGAATATTCCAATTATCGAGGTTGCAGGAATCGAAGC
>NVSL01000067.1 GCA_002401215.1 Flavobacteriaceae bacterium
AATTAATGTTGAATTTTCTGGATCCTCAAATTTTGTATYTRYMAWRAYAAKMWWTAWWMARRWWASAWYTTGRWRRMAKWRRKRAAATRRTWAKGTAAATATGAAAATTAACTATTGCCAACAAGCCGTATAAAATTAATTGCTAGTTCAGGCTTGCTTACGAAAATTCTCGCGGATTTTCTATTCGGTTTGTACTTGCTAAATTTGCTGCTTAAACACGCAACGAAATCATAGCCATAAACGACAAGCGAAACCCTAAAATCCCAAAACTCTTTTTTGTATTTTTACTACATGAATTTCACCCAATTCCAACAATACATTCCAGCCCTAAAAAAAGCAACTCTTGGCGGATTGAAAGCACAATTTAAGTTAGCCCCAGAAATCAGAAAACGATATTCTGATGATATGATACACGCAAATAATCCCAGAGCATCTGCGGTATTGGCGCTATTTTATCCTGATACAAAAAATGAAACCAGATTCTTATTAACACTCCGCGCAAGTTACAACGGAACTCATTCTGCACAAATTAGTTTCCCCGGAGGTAAGAAAGAAAAGAATGATACAGACTTAGAACAAACTGCTTTGAGAGAAACTTTTGAAGAAGTTGGGGTAGATTCAAACAGAATTAAAATTATTAAACAACTCACGGATGCTTACATCCCACCAAGTAATTTTTTGGTTACTCCTTATATAGGAGTCCAAAATAAAACTCCAACTTTTACTCCAAATAATGAAGTTGACACCATTATTGAGGTAAAATTAGCTGACTTATTAGATGACAAAAATGTAGTTATCAGAAAAATGAATACATCGTATATGCAAAATGCCGATGTACCTTGCTTTAAACTAAACGATTATATTGTTTGGGGAGCTACTGCCATGATTTTGAGTGAAATCAAACAACTATTCGAATCGAAATAATCAGAAAATTTTGTAAATTCGCTGTCCTATTAATGATGTATGGCACTTTTTAAAAGAAACCCTTTCGGACATATTTTATTTATCAAAAAATGGATTATCCGTATTTTTGGTATTATTTCTCATAGCCGTTACCGAAGTTTTAACAAGCTACAAATAGAAGGCTCAGAGATTATTAGAGACCTCCCACACACCAATGTTTTATTTGTTTCTAATCATCAAACGTACTTTGCTGATGTTGCCGCAATGCTACATGTTTTTAATGCTGCGTTGAAAGGAAGAGTAGATAATATTAAAAATATTGGCTATATCTGGAATCCAAAATTAAACATCTATTATATCGCCGCTTCTGAAACAATGAAGTCAGGATTACTACCAAAAATATTTGCGTATATCGGTTCAATATCGATTCAAAGAACTTGGAGAAGTGAAGGTCAAGAAATCAACAGACAAGTAAAAATGTCTGACATTACAAATATTGGAATTGCTTTAGATGATGGTTGGGTGATTACATTTCCGCAAGGAACTACGACTCCGTTTAAGCCAATTAGACGCGGTACTGCTCATATTATCAAGACTTACAAGCCGATTGTAATCCCTATTGTTATTGACGGATTTAGACGCTCTTTTGATAAAAAAGGATTGTTGATTAARAAAMGWGGTGTYTTACAATCTATGGTGATTAAAAAACCTTTAGAGATTGATTATGAAAAAGGTGATGTCAATGAAATTATTGCACAAATTGAAATGGCAATTGAACAACACAAATCATTTTTAAAAGTTCCAAAAGTTGTTGAGTTTCAAAAAAGAGAACAAAAACTTCAAAAGAAACGGAAATTCTGGGGAGGCTTTTTTACGCCGCTTCGTAGGTTTATGAAGAAGAAATAAACACCTCGATATTATCTAATCAAAAATTATTCTTTTTACAATTGTAAAACCCGGATGAATTAAACCCTCTAGTTTCAATCAGTTACAATCAAGTCTATTGTCTTTAATCTGACAACAAAGCGGTCTTAAGTCTTTTATCGTACACTTATGATAAATAATATCAATTCATTTTCGTAATTTTATCATCTAAAATTATAGCAATGACAATTACCCAATTAAAATATGTGCTAGCAGTTGCTGAGCATCAGAATTTCACAGTTGCCTCTGAGCATTGTTTTGTTACCCAACCTACCTTAAGTATGCAAATTCAAAAGTTAGAAGATGAGTTGGATGTGTTGATTTTTAATCGACGAAAAAAACCGATTCAGCTAACTCCAGTCGGAGAAAAAATTGTGGCGCAAGCAAAAATTATTGTTAATGAAAGTAACAGAATTTCTGATATTGTTGATCAGCAAAAAGGATATATAGGTGGTGAGTTCAAACTTGGAATTATCCCAACAGTAATGCCAACTTTATTACCAATGTTCTTAAAAACATTTGTNAAAAAAATATCCAAAAGTGAATTTGGTTATTGAAGAATTAACGACTGAAGAAATTATAAAAAAATTATCTGATGGTCATATTGATGCTGCTTTGGCTGCAACTCCGTTAGAGAATGAAGCCATAAAAGAACGTGTTTTATACTACGAACCTTTTGTTGCTTTTATCCCAGAAAGTCATCGGTTATTTTCTCAAAAAACAATTACTTCATCTGATTTAGAATTGGAAGATATCCTACTTTTAGAAGACGGACATTGTTTTAAATCGAGCGTTATTAATATTTGCAATTCATTTAAAAAGGATACAACATCGCACTTTCATTTAGAGAGTGGAAGTTTTAATACGCTCATAAAATTATCAAAAGAAAATATGGGTATGACCTTGTTGCCCTATTTACACACGTTGGATTTATCAGAAGATGATCAAAAATATTTAAAGCAATTTACTGCTCCAGCACCTGCAAGAGAGGTGAGCTTAATTTTTCATAAATCGCAATTAAAAATGCAATTGATTGAGGCTTTAAAAGGAGTTATTGATAGTGTGGTTAGGGGTGCTATCGCTTTTAATGATGTAGAAATTGTGAGTCCATTAAAAAAATAGACCCATAAAAAAGGAGCTTATCGCTCCTTTTTTTAATTCTTTATTAAAATCATACAAACATTCAATTCTGGTTTTTCGTGAATAAAATCATTTAACCAAATTCTTAATTCATCGATTTCGTAAGGTAGCAACCTCGATATTGCTTTTTCTAATTCTTTACAAAATAGCTCTGTATTAAAACTTACTTTTTTTAGTACTGTTTTGGTATACTCGAACATTGCTCTTGCCATAGAAAATAAATTTTAAAGGGTTACTAATTAGTCAACGTAAAAATCAAAGTTTTAGTATTAAAAAACTACAATTTATTTACCTTTCCTAACAAACTAGTTGCAGCAGTCTCTAAATCAGACTGTACCGATTTAAAATGTGATTTTTTATTTTCAATCTTTTTTACACTCACCTTTGCAAGTAGCGCATCAAAAACATCAACAGCCTCGTCAATAATTGCTTGAGATTTTTTGTTATCTGCCTGTGGATTCATAAGCTCCCACATATAACACTCTTCAATTAAATCACCCAATACATGGTTAATATCTTTCTTTAAATTTTTTATGCTTGCCATAATTATCTTATTTTATTTGCTGCAAATTTACGGATAATTTTTGTTATAAAAATGATAAAATATCCGTGAGCGATTGTACCGTTTTGTAAGAATCTTTATCGTTTTTGTCTGTTACTTTTTCATGAATCCAAGTGGTGTGATAAGGCACATGAATTGCGTTTGAATTTAATGTTACCAAAGGCAGAACATCAGACTTTAAAGAGTTACCAATCATCAAAAACTCTGAAGGTTTTACTTCTAAAAAATCAATTAATCGCTCATAATTTTCATGCTTTTTATCACTCAACACTTCAATATGGTCAAAATATTTTAGCAGTCCAGATTTCTTAAGTTTCCGTTCTTGATCTAATAAATCTCCCTTCGTTGCTAAAATTAATTTGTACTTCGGGCTCAATGTTTTTAGCACCTCTTCTACTCCATCTAACAATTCAATTGGTTTGTTCAACATCTCTTTTCCAAAACCTATTATTTGCTGAATTTTATCCGCACCAATTTTTCCGTTTGATATTTCTATAGCAGCCTCAACCATAGACAACACAAAGCCTTTGACGCCATATCCATACAATTCTAAATTATCAATCTCCTTTTTATACAACTCTTGATTTATTTTATTCTCAGTTTCATAAGGTGATAATAATTCTGCAAATTGATGTTCAACCTCTCTAAAATAAGGTTCGTTTACCCACAACGTATCATCGGCATCTAAGGCAATTACTTTGATTTTTTTATACATACAATCGATTTATTTGTTAGTCAAATTTAAAAACAAAAAACAATTCATCCTCATAAAGTTCTATCTCTTTTAAAATTGAGTGCCATATAATTTGATTAGAATAATAATTAGCCTATTTTTGAGCATCATTGTTAAATTAAATAACAGATATGCAACATTTTATTTCTAATATTATTACAATTTCCACTGCGATTCTTCGCAATATGTGGACTGTATTGTGCGCCGAAAATATGCAGAAACAGTATGTAACTATAGAAAAGAAAAGCACTCGTTATTTACACAAACGACACTAAACCAAAAATTGACCAACTAACAATAATAAGGTGCTTTTCTAACGAAAAGCACCTTTTTTTATTTAATCATTTATTAATCTAAACATAATAGTATGAAGACAGTCACCTCCAGAATGCATCGTAAACTGCAACAAATTAAAACCATCAAAATTAACAAAAACGAAGAGCAGATACCTATATACAAAAACCCATAAGCCATGAAAAACACCATTCAAATACCCATCGTTTCAACTTTAAAATTCACGGTAGCAGTTGATCAAATAAATAGCAATAGAGCCTTATTGCCAATCGTGCTTTACGAAAAAATGGAAGCTTTCGCTATTGATATTGTAATTTCAAATCAAGAATTAAATATTCCAAACCCAAGATTATCAAAGTTAAACATCTTAAAAAATGCTTACCTAAATGATGTTTTAAAAGTAAAGAGTCGCATTAAAAAATTTAATACGAATGAACTTTTATTATCGATAGAAGTTTACAAAGAGTTAGGAAATAAGAAGGATATTATTTGCAATGCTCTTTTTTGTTTCGACCTAAACGAAAAAGCGATTGATTTCGCATCGTAACTATCAAAATTTTGGTGCATTGATTGTATTGGTTCAATCAATGTAAAACAGGTTTTTGTTCTCAGCAAAAACCTGTTTTTATTTTATAAATACTTCTAGTAATTTTGATTGCGCTGAAGATTCAATCTCAAACTCTTTTAATGTAGCTGGAATCAATATTGTTTCGCCAACAACCAATTTTTCTGATTGCTGATTTCCGTAATTAAAAGAGACCTCACCACTCACACACAAATAAATTACAAATGAATCTTTATCATGATGGTTCACTTTTACCGTTCCATTTACAGGAAAAATATTGGTTGTAAAATAAGGACAGGAAACAATGGTACTCGATGCATTTTGTACTTTAGAATACTCGGTCTTATAACTTTCTTGAGCTTTATAATCGATGGCATCAATTGCTTCTTTGGTATGTAAATCACGCTCATTGCCATCAGCATCAACACGATCCCAATCGTAAATTCGGTAGGTAATATCTGATGTTTGCTGAATCTCTGCCAACATCACTCCTGCTCCAATTGCATGAACTCTACCAGTAGGAATAAAATAAACATCTCCTTTTTTGACGATATCAACATTTAAAATATCGATGAGTGATTTATTTTTAAGAWGCTCTAAATATTTTTCTGATGATACATTTTCTTTAAAACCAACAATCAAATTTGCGTTATCATCGGCTTGCATCACATACCACATTTCTGTTTTTCCAAATGAGTTGTGGCGCTTTTTTGCCAATGCATCATTTGGATGTAATTGAATGCTCAATGCTGTTTTTGCATCGATAAATTTTATAAGTAGTGGAAAATTTTCTCCGAATTGCTGATATACTTTTTCGCCAACTAGATCACCTTTATACTTTGAAATCAGTTCTTTTAAACTCAATCCTTTTAAATCACCATTTGAAACGATTGAAGTATCGCCATCAACATCCGAAATCTCCCAACTCTCTCCAATATTATTTTTATCAGATTGCTTGTTTAACAACTTGATAAGCTTCTCGCCTCCCCAAATTTTTTCTTTTAGGATAGGACTAAATTTTATAGGATATTTGGTATTCATTAATTGCAGTAAGGTTTGTTTTATTCTCCAGAATACACCACAAAGTTGCGAGGTGTTTCGTATAAGGTAATCGTTAATTCTAATTCACTTTTGATTTTTTCTCGTAAAATATTCCAGATTACAACAGCAATATTTTCAGCAGTAGGGTTCATCGTTTTAAATGCTTCTACTTCTTCATTCAAGTTTTTATGATCCAATTTTTCTTCAACTTCAAGCTCAATCAATTCTTTTAAAATTTTCATATCCATCACAAAACCCGTCTCCGGATTTATGTCTCCTTTCACAGCAACAATCAACTCATAATTATGCCCATGATAATGCGGATTTGCACATTTACCAAAAACTGTTGCGTTTCTAGCATCACTCCACTCACCATTATATAAGCGATGTGCAGCGTTAAAATGTGATTTTCTATGTACGGTAACTTTTGCCATTATTTACTGATAAATTTATAGTATCTGTCAAAAATAATTCTGAACCATGCGGTATAAATTTCAGGTTTATTTGCCATATCCTTTTTTATTACTTCAACAGTCATCCACTTAAAACTTTCTACCTCTTCTTTATTTATAATCGGGTTTTCATTATAAACACCTACCATTACATGATCCAATTCATGCTCGGTTAAACCATTGTCGAAAGGCGCTCTATACACAAACGAAAATACTTCTTTTAAATCACATACAAAACCCATTTCTTCTTGCAAGCGTCTTTTCCCTGCTTCTATATTTGATTCACCATTTCGTTGATGACTGCAACATGTATTTGTCCATAAAAGTGGAGAGTGGTATTTAGCCGCTGCCCTCTGTTGCAATAACAATTCACCTTTATCATTAAAAGCAAATACCGAAAATGCCCGATGTAGCACCGCTTTTTCATGCGCCTCCATTTTAGGCATCAAGCCTAATTGCTCATCATTCTCATTTACTAATATTACTTGCTCTTCAATCATTGACTTTCTTAAAATACAACCTTTTTAATTTAATGCTTCCAATGAAAAACGAACTGTTTTAATTACTGGCTCACCATCAATCTTATGATTCCAAGCTGCAATTATTTCATCATTCAAAATTTCAAATTGGGGGAAACCACTTGAACGTGATTCTGAAATTGAATTAATAATAAATGATTCTGATTTCGTTCCATCCTTACCAACTTTTATCATTTTAATATCTGCTCCGGTCTCGGTAGTTTCCATCCAGCTCACGAGTGCTGTATTTTTATCTAACAACGCTACATCAACTCTACCAACAGGATTTCCATCATCAATCTGAATTGGGGTACTAAAGTTTTCTCCATTATCATCAGAAAATACAAGGTTTACTTTTGGGATATTATTCGCAGCCGTAAACCACGCAATCGCCAATGTGTTTTCAAGTGCAGCAGCTTTTGGCCCGTTTACTGGGCATCCTTTTATTTCCCAATTATCATTATAAATAGCTTTCGGATTCGTCCAATTTCCATCAACTAATCGAGAAATATAAATATCTCTAATTTCATTTTCACTTCTATCTCTATAAACTATAATTGGTCCGTTTTGAGTAATGGCAGCTGAGGTTTGACAACAATCACATGTTCTTCCATCAACCAAAGTATCGTCAATTACATCACCGTTTTTTAAGACGACAGCCCCTCTAACATTCATTGCTGCATTTGGATTGCTTCCACCTCCATGACCACCTCCCATTGTATTTCTACCATCTAACCAAGTGATAAAAAACGAATCTTCTTTATACGGAATCATAGTCACAAATCCATGCTCAGTCAATGTACTATCTTGATGTAGTTTTTTATCTGAACTCCAATTTTTTCCAGAATCGTTTGATTGCTTAATTTTTACATCATACGCAAAAGTTGCAGGATCAGATTTTTGTAAAAAATGAGACAATATATTTTTATCATTCTTTGCAATTGCAGGAAAATCCGCCCAATTTACAAACCAATTATCTCCTTTTGAAATTTCTGTAGGTTCGCTCCAAGCCTTGTCCTTTAAAACAGCATAATTCAACGTTGTAATGGAATCATTTATTTTTTGGGTCCAAGACATCAACACTTCTTTACCATCAGAAAACAAATAAGGCTGCATACTTTTACCCAATGTAGGACTTTTAATTTCTTCAACAATTGCAAGCTCTTTTTCTTCTTTTGAACAAGACATTAAAAAAATGACACTCGAAAATACCAATACAAATTTCAACAAACTCTTCATTTTATCGCTTTTAATAAATTGATTATTTCTTCTGAATCCCATTCTGTCGCGCCATCTATTCGTTTTACCATCTCACCTTCATCGTTGTAAATAAAAGTTGCGGGTAAGGCATAAATTTTTAATTTATCTAGTGATGATGTATAATGCAAAAACTGCAATGGATAGTTTTTTTTCTGATTAAAAGCGATTATTTTTTCAAGACTATCAGTCGTTGGAAATAGAAAAATATAGCCTTCATCTTTCAAAATTTCTTGGGCATGAACCAACGATGGCATCTCCTTAATACACGGTATGCACCAAGTTGCCCAATAATTTACCAACACTCTTTTACCTTTAAAACCACTCAAAGAAACAGTGTTACCGTCAACATCAATATATTCAGAAACTGGTTTTGATTTCTCCATTTCTTTCTTTGGATTACCCGAACAACCCGAGATCAAAATCAACCCAATAATAACTATAATATGTTTAAAATACATCCTTTTATTTAAGGTCGTGAAATTACAAAGATTAAATGATTAATCTATCTTTGTAAAAAAAACAAAAGCACACTTTTTTATTTATGAACTCATTTCGAATCTTCATTTTATCATTATTTTTTATCGGATTGATTGCCTGTAATAAAGAGCAAAAAAAAGAAGTTTCTAAAAAAGAAATAACTCCTATCGTTGGAAAAAAGGTAGTAGTAGAAAATAAAATCAAACAAAAAGAAGTTATCAAAAAAGATTGGGATAGCATTAAACCCGATACGGTTGTTCCGTTTTTAATAGCTTTTGGAAAAGCAAATCCAGAAACTATTGTCTTAATAAAAACTAAATATGGCAACATAAAACTGAGACTTTATAAGGATACTCCACTCCACAGAGCAAACTTTATTTTTCTAGCCAAAGCAGGATATTTTGACACCACCATTTTCTACAGAGTGTTGGAAGATTTTGTTATCCAAGGAGGAAATTCTGAAAATATTGAAATGATGAAATTCCGAAGAAAATATAAAAATTACCGCTTACCATCTGAGTTTCGCTCAAACAGAACTCATAAATTCGGAGCCTTAGCGTCTGCACGGAAATGGCAAAACAACCCAAATAAGAATTCTAATCCTTTCGAGTTTTACATCGTCCAAAAGAAAGATGGCGCACATCATTTAGACAATGAACATACGGTTTTTGGCGAAGTTATTTCAGGTTATAGCACCATCAACAAAATTGCAAAACTAGAAACTAGCACCGACGAATGGCCCTATGAAGATGTGTATATGAAAGTTGAAGTTTTAAATTGATAATCGTATTTGTAGCAGTATATTTGCCCACTAATTTAGAAGAATGGAATTTTTAGAAGAATTACAACGTAGAAGAACTTTTGGTATCATTTCTCACCCCGATGCTGGTAAAACCACGCTAACAGAAAAACTGTTATTGTTTGGTGGAGCGATTCAAGAAGCGGGTGCTGTAAAGAGCAATAAAGTTAAGAAAGGTGCGACTTCCGATTTTATGGAAATTGAGCGTCAGCGTGGTATTTCTGTATCTACTTCGGTCTTAGCATTTATTTACAAAGACAAAAAAATTAACATTCTAGATACTCCTGGTCACAAAGATTTTGCTGAAGATACTTTTAGAACATTGACTGCTGTTGACTCTGTAATCGTTGTAATTGACGTTGCAAAAGGAGTTGAAACACAGACAGAAAAGTTAGTTGAAGTTTGTAGAATGCGAAATATTCCTATCATCGTTTTTATMAAYAAAWTRGAYMGAGAAGGTAAAGATGCYTTYGAYYTKTTRGATGARGTGGARCAAAAAYTWGGNCTTACKNGTAASMCCTTTRAGTTTTCCAATTGGGATGGGTTACGACTTTAAAGGTATCTATAATATATGGGAGAAAAAGTTGAATCTTTTCTCTGCAGATAACAAACAAACCGTTTCTGAAGGTATCGAATTTAGCAATCTTGATGACCCAAAATTAGATACAATTATTGGCGAAGACGCTGCAAACACCTTGCGTGAAGAAATAGAATTGGTGTCAGAAGTATATCCTAAATTTGATTTAACTGAATACCAAAACGGCTCTTTACAACCTGTGTTTTTTGGTTCAGCATTGAACAATTTTGGAGTCAAAGAATTGTTAGATTGTTTTACCGAGATTGCTCCAACTCCACAACCAAAAATGGCTGATGAGCGTTTAATCGATTCCAAAGAAGAAAAATTAACAGGGTTTGTTTTTAAGATTCATGCGAATATGGATCCGAAGCACAGAGACAGATTAGCGTTCCTAAAAATTGTTTCGGGTACCTTTAAAAGAAATGCTCCTTACTTACATGTCCGCAATAATAAGAAAATGAAATTTTCGAGTCCAAATGCATTTTTTGCTGAGAAAAAAGAGATTGTTGAAGAATCATTTCCTGGTGATATTGTTGGATTACACGATACTGGTAATTTTAAAATTGGAGATACATTGACCGAAGGAGAAATTATCAACTTTAGAGGAATCCCAAGTTTTTCTCCTGAGCATTTTAGATATGTGAACAACGCAGACCCGATGAAATCGAAACAATTACAAAAAGGATTGGATCAATTAATGGATGAAGGTGTTGCGCAACTATTCACCCTAGAAATCAACAATAGAAAGGTAATCGGAACCGTTGGTGCTTTACAATACGAAGTGATTCAATACAGATTAGAGCACGAGTACGGAGCAAAATGTACCTACGAAAATTTATCAATGCACAAGGTTTGTTGGGTGCAACCAGACGATCCAAAGAATGCCGAATTCAAAGAATTTAGACGTGTAAAGCAACGCTATTTGGCACATGACAAACACAATCAATTGGTGTTTTTTGCTGATTCTTCTTTTACAATACAAATGACCCAAAGTAAATATCCATCGGTAAAATTACATTTTACAAGTGAGTTTGAATAGGGGCTATTGTTCATATCCCTGTTAAAAACGAATGCTAAATCCTTTGGTATTGTCGATATAATATAGTACATTGGAGCATACTTATTTTTATCGCTATGAACTCAGTATTAGAAACCTCAAAACAACTCCGAAAWTCAAAACCTTCAGAACTCAAGAAAATTGTTGCGCTTGCCAACAAAACATTCGACACTTTTTATCGTCCCTTTTTAGGTGACCATAATGTAGATTGGTATGTAGGTAGCGGCGAGCTAAAACGTGAAATTGTAAAACATTCCAATGATTTACATGTCTTATTAATTAATGATGAGATTAAAGGATTTGCTATTTATTTTGATGACTTTATCCATTTCATGATGATTGATGAAGATGCGCATCGCTTAGGTATGGGCTCTTTTTTAATGACTGCTCTTGAAGAGCAATTGTTTAAAAATCACAATCATATTAAACTGCAATCTTTTGTAGGAAATAAAATTGCAACTTCATTTTATTTAAAAAATGGATGGAAAAAAGGTGCTGTAAACAATTCTCGAAAAGATGTTGCGATGCTATATTTTGAAAAAGAAAAAAGTTAACTCTCAACAAAATTCACTACTCAAGATTATAGATTAGGGTTTTATCTTTTAATTAAAAATGAAAAAACTTTTACTACAACTCCCTCTGTTTTTCTTATTAGCAAGTTGCTCATCTTCTAATGAAGATATTGAGGAAGTTTATACCTACCCAACATTTGGTTCAGAAATTGAGGTAACAATTAATGGCTTATCATTTGATGCAATGGAACCTTTTATCTCTTCTGACGGAAACTATTTATTTTTCAATAATAAAAATGACGGTATAAACACCAAACTATTTTATGCTATAAAAGTGAATGACACAACATTTACGTTTGTTGGAGAATTAACAGGGACAAACCAAACGACGCAACCCTACCTAGATGCTGTTGCAGATATGGATTCATCAGGTAATTTTTATTGGACATCAACTAGAAATTATCCCAATCAATTAAACAATCTTTTTTATGGAACATTCAATTCTGGAGTAGTTAGTAACATTGGGAGGCTACAAGGAGATTTTAATTTGAATACTCCTGGTTGGTTGGTAATGGATCATGGAATTAGTTTTGATGGTCAATTCTTATATTTTAACAATGCGAAATTTGATGATACAAATTGCCAAGGACCTTGTGAAACAACAATAGGAATTGCAAAAAAAATGAACGCGACAACTTTTGATATAATTCCTAATTCTGATTCAATTTTACAAAACATTAACGATTCCAGCTTCATATATTATGCACCCTGCATTAGTAGTGACAATTTGGAGTTATACTATACGCGTTATTTAAAAGGTGCAATAACCACTAATACAATTTTCGAAATTTGTGTTGCAGTCAGAAATGATGAATCATCAGAATTCTCAATTCCAAAAGTTCTCTTTTCAGAAGCCATTTCTAATCTTATTGAGGCTCCAACCTTAACAACCGGTATGAATATTCTTTATTATCATAAAAAAATATTGAATACACATAAAATTTACATGAGATATCGCAATTAATAGGTTATTTATTTGACAACAAAATCAAAATAAGTTTCTGAAAACGGTTCGTTTCTCAAAGTAAAATGCCACCACTCTTTCGGGTAATTTCGAAATCCATTTGCTAACATTACTTTCTGCAACTGATTACGATTCCATTTTTGTTTGACAGAAATTTTAGTATAATACCAATATAGTTTTGTATTGCCGCATAAATTTTGTATATTTAAGCATGGGAAAAATAGCACGTTTAGACATTTCAGAATCGTTAACAGAGCTTAA
>NVSL01000068.1 GCA_002401215.1 Flavobacteriaceae bacterium
TAGTATTTATCGGTGGAGGTTTTGGTAGTGTTGCCCGCTATTTATTGGGTAAGTTGCTAAACAATTCGCAGAATGGAATTCCGTACGGAACCTTTCTTGCCAATATATTAGGAAGTTTGTTAATAGGATTAATATTAGGGTTTGCAGTTAAGAATGAAGCTTTGACCCAAAATCATACCTTATTATTAGCCACCGGTTTTTGTGGCGGGTTTACAACTTTTTCGACCTTTGCTTATGAGAACCATGTATTTTTAAAATCGGGAGATTWTATGAGTTTTGCACTTTATACAATCAGCAGTTTTGCAGTTGGTTTTTTAGCAGTTTTCTTTGGCATGTATTTGGTTAAGTTTATTGCTTAATATTTCACCTTTATTTATCTCAATTGTTTTTTCGGGCTTATTATTGATAATCAAAATATACGTAATTCTTCGTATTGTATTGCCTTATAGTTTTTTAGAGTTTTGTTAAAAATTAACTATTCATCTAAAAAACGAAATCATGAAAAAAATTATTCTAGTAATTGCAATTGTATTTTGCAGTTTTACCCAAGCACAAAACATTTTAATTGTAGATAACAATGTAAATGTTGATACTTCAGCATCACACATGTTTAGCACATTTGCAGCAGCCAATACCGCGGCGGTAAATGGCGATATTATTTATGTGCAACCATCAGAAACTAACTATGGTACCATTACCATAGGTAAAGAAATCACGTTGTACGGTAACGGACATACGCCAGAATTAAATGGTGGTAGAAAAGCAATTTTTGGCCATATTACAATTACGGCAAGTAACGTAAAAATTAGTGGTGTAGAAACCGGTCCTAATTTAAATGTGGCAATTTCTGGTACACGATCTAATATCACTATAGAAAATAGTAAAGTTTATAATATTAGATTGGATGTTGGAATAACAAACAATATAATTATTCAAGGTAATATTATTGAGAGCTCTATTTTATTGCATCCTGCAAATGCAAATAGTGTCAATGTTACTATTACAAATAACTTTATTAACTCGCCCGTGGCAAACCCTTTTCAGTATTTTAATAGTACAACTATTTTTAATAATAATGTAGTTAATTGGGAGGCTACAACCGCTCAATCTTTGTTTTTTATACCTACTGATTTAGTTGCCCAAAACAATATTTTTGTATCACAGTCTTCTTTTAATGGTTCAATTTGGCAAACTGCGGGTACACCAACAATTTTCAATAATTGCTTAACGTATAGTTTTTCTGGTGTTACACTTGGGGTATTAAATGGAACGGGGAATTTTGATAATATCAACCCTGTTTTTACTTCAATCCCAGGGACGAATCCAGCTTTTTTAATTACTAATAATTATAATATTGGATCAGGATCATTAGGAACAGATAGTAATCCAGTTGGAATATTTAATGGTAACTACGATTTTGATATGAGAGGATATCCAACCTTATTGCCCTATTTAACTGAGATGACGATTAGCAATAATATGGTTTCAGCTGGCGATAATTTAAGTGTCAACTTAAAAGCAAATGCAAACAAGTCTAACTAAAAACGCAAGCAAAATGAAAGCTTTATATACTTTTTTAGTAAGCTGTTTTGGGGTTGGATTGCTATTTTCTCAGACAGATATTGCCAGTGTCGAATACTTTTTTGATACCGATCCAGGTTTTGGAAATGGTACCTCAATAGATATCAATCCGGATGCTGCAAGCATAGATCAGAACTTTAATATTTCAACTTCTGGTTTGACAGTAGGAACGCATCGACTCTTTTTACGAGCAATTAATGTTGATGGAACCAGTAGCATGTACGAGCACAAAACGTTTAGAGTGGCTCCGGTGAGTGATTCAAATACGAGTACACTTGTTGAAGCAGAATATTTTTTTGACACCGACCCCGGTTTTGGCAACGCAACTTTAATCGAYATTGTAGATATTGATAATTTAGATGATGTACTCACAGTTTCCACTTCGGGATTGTCTGTAGGGACACACCGATTGTTTATTCGTGTAAAAAATGCCGCGGGAGTTTGGGCATTGTATGATCATAAAACTTTTAGGGTGGCTCCGGTGAGTGATTCAAATACAAGTACACTTGTAGAAGCAGAATATTTTGTTGACACCGACCCTGGTTTTGGAAACGCAACTTTAATCGACATTGTTGATATTGATAATTTAGATGATGTACTCACAGTTTCCACTTCTGGATTGTCCGTGGGGACACATCGTTTGTTTATCCGAGTGAAAAATGCTGCGGGAGTTTGGTCAATCTACGATCATAAAACATTTAGAGTGGCGCCTGTAAGCGATGTAAATACAACATCAATAACTGCTGCAGAATATTTTGTTGATATTGATCCAGGAGTTGGATTGGCAACTTCGATTATGGTTTCTGGTGATGTTTTAGACGAAAACCTGTCACTTTCAACTTCGGTTAGTTTGGCAAATGGAACACATTATTTATATATCCGAACCCAGAATGCAGACGGAATTTGGTCGCTTTACGAAAGACAAGAATTTACTAGTGATGGGGCTTTGGGAGTAGATGATGAAGCCTTAGATGCAATTAGTGTTTTTCCAAACCCTACTACAGATTTTATCAAAATAAATTTACCTGTCGATAACAGGATAGAGAAAGCAATCTTGTATGATATGACAGGGAAAGAAGTTAGATCTCTAAAAAAACCTTTTGATACTATTGGTATTGAAAATCTACAATCAGGAGTGTATCTTTTGATAATAGAAACTGAAAAAGGAAGTGTATCCAAAAAAATTATAAAGAACTAAATTTAGTAACTTAATAGTTTGTTTTTTGTGAATTAAGAACGTCTAATTAATTTTAGGCGTTCTTTTTTAATGAGCACTAAATGCTAAAACTCCTGCTTTAATTTTTACATCTAAATCATTTTCTCGCGGCGGAATAGGGCAAGACCATTTATCATTATACGCGCAATACGGATTGTAGGCTTTGTTAAAATCTATCTCAATCGTATTTCCACTGGGGATTTTTAAATCGATGTATCTGCCTGCATCGTAAGTTTTATTTCCGTTAGTTAAATCATTAAAAGGAATAAATAAATGAGCATCATAATCTGGTTCTAATACCGATTCTTGTTCTTGATAAACTCTTAAAGAAAGCTCTTTTCCATCAATAGTAAAAGTGGCGATTCCGTATTGCACATACATGGGGAGTCTATCGGTGCTTGTTTGCATTTCGAACGGAATCTCATCCGGTGTTCTCTCAAATTGAGCAACTATTTTATATAAGGAATCCGTTGGAAAAAAGGCTAATTTCTTAAAGGCTTTTAAATCTTCTTCTTTTAAAGGTGAGGTGTTTTTGTCAGAAAAAGAAACATTCATCTCATATTGAAACTGCTCAATTTCTTCGGCGTAGGTTTTCTTTTTTTCTGATGAACAGCTAAAAATTATTGAAGTTAGAAGTAGTAGTAGAAAACTATTTTTCATGGGTGATTTAATTTTAAGTCAAAAGTAAACTTTTATTTTGTAGTTTTGAACTCTCAATAAAAGGGAAAAAATTAAAATGATGAAAATTTTAATATATCAAAAAACGAAAAAGAGCTGTATTCAGTTAATCTGTCGGTGTTTGTATGTGTTGTGATTATATCAAAATAAAAACTATCAATATCAATCGAATCCGGCTTTACGCCGGATTTTTTATTTTTAAACGATGCTAAAAAGAATTACTTTAATCTACGGAGATTCATTTAAAGGACTGTCAAAAGAAATTTGGTGGTTGGCTTTGGTGAGTTTTATCAACAGATCTGGAACTATGATTCTTCCATTTCTATCAAAATATATGTATGAGTCCTTACATTTTACCATGCCGCAAGTTGGTTGGGTAATGGTGTTTTTTGGAGTCGGGTCAATGTTTGGATCTTGGATGGGCGGTAAACTCACCGATAAAATAGGCTTCTACAAAGTCATGATTTGGAGTTTGCTAATTTCAGGATTCCTATTTATTGGGCTACAATATGTAGATACTTTCTACGGATTCTGTATCGCAATGTTGTTAATTATGAGTGTTGCCGATATGTTTAGACCCGCAATATTTGTATCATTAAAAGCATATAGCAAACCAGAAAATAGGGTGCGTAGTTTGACTTTGGTTCGGTTGGCAATAAACCTTGGTTTTGTTGTAGGACCTTCGGTTGCAGGGGTGATAATCATCGCAAGAGGTTACACTGATTTGTTTTGGATTGACGGTGTAACATGTATTCTAGCAATCATTCTTTTTAGATTTTTGGTAAAAGAGAGGAAATCTGTAAAAGAGGAGTCAAAAAGCAAAGTAGAAATTTTAGATATGCAAGCGGCAGTTTATAAAGACAAACCTTATTGGATATTTTTAGGAATCACATTTTTAATGGGGATGATTTTCTTTCAATTATTCACCACAATGCCACTATATCATAAAGAGCAATTTGGGTGGTCAGAGTTTCATACAGGGATGCTATTCTTTTTAAACGGACTCATCATTGTAATCTTAGAAATGCCAATGGTGCACTTAATCGAAAAGAAAAAAATAGCACATACAAAGCTAATTTTTTACAGCGCTATTTTGTTTTTACTAAGTTTTATAGTGCTACTTTACAATGCTTGGGCAGGAATTTTAGTGATAAGTATGGTGATAATTACCGTCGGAGAGATGGTAGGATTTCCATACACAAATGCTTTTGCAATGCAACGTGCTAAGAGTGGAAACGAGGGTAGGTATATGGCATTGTACACGATGTCATTTTCGTTGGCGCATATTTTTAGTCCAAAATTAGGATTGGATGTGATTGCAAAATATGGCTATCATGCTAATTTTATGTTGATTTCTTTTTTCGGAATTGTATTGGTAATATTATCAATTTGGTTGCAAAGAGTAATTAAAAAGGAAAATTCTATATAAAGTTATGGTATGATTTTTGTTGATTGATATTTCAAAATATATCAAAATGAAATCTATAAAAATTCTATCTCTAATCTCCTTATTTATTTTTGCATCGTGTTCTTCAATTAAAGTTGAAGCAGATTATGATACTGCAGCAGATTTTAGTCAATATAAAACTTTTGCCTTCTATAAAAAAGGAATCGAAAAAGTTGATATTTCTAGCTTGGATAAAAAGAGAATCATCAAAGCAATTGAGCAAGAAATGTTAGCAAATGGATTTACGCTTTCTAGCAAGCCAGATATTGTAGTTAATATTTTCGCAAAATCAACCAAAAAAGTCACCGTGCATAATAATTTTTATGGTGGCGGTTATTATTGGCAACCTTATTATTACTACGGACCTTATTATGGAATGAATTATGGTACGAGTGTTTCAGAATATGATGAAGGAACTTTATTTATCGATTTTATTGATAATAAAAAGAAAGAATTGATTTGGCAAGGTGTAGGTAAGGGTGCTTTAAATATGAACAATGCCAAAAAGAAGGATGAGATTGTAAAAGAATTTGTAAAACAAATCATTGCACAATATCCACCAAAAGTAGAAGAAGTAAAATAATANTTTTTTTTGAGTTAATATTAGTTGTAAAAACGTTTCGGACTTCCGAAGCGTTTTATATTTTTGCCAATATGAATTACAACAATTTGCCAAAACTAGAACCAGAAGATTTTTATTATAATGATAGAGGTTTCAGAGTTTTTACTGAGAAGTATCATTTAAAAAGAGGATATTGTTGTAAAAGTGGATGCAAACATTGCCCTTTTGGGTATGATAAAAAAACGGACAGTTTAAAATAAAAGAGATGCTAAATAAAATTTTTATAATAGTGGTATTTGTAAGTTTTTCAGCGAACGCACAATTCAGTAAATTTTTAAATAAAATTACTGATGAGGTAAATAAAGTTGGTGTTTCTACAGGAGATTTATCAAATTTAGATATTAGTAATGGTTTAAAGGAAGCTCTCAATAAAGGGATTACGGAGCAGGTAAATACACTCGCCTTAAAAGATGGGTTTTATAAAAACGAATTGGCAAAAATTCTTTTACCAAAAGAGTTGCGAAAAGTTGATAAAGCTTTACGATCAGTTGGATTATCGAGTTTAGCAGATGAAGGTTTAAAGGTACTAAATAGAGCTGCTGAAGATGCGGTTGGAGAGGCGATTCCTATTTTTGTGACCGCCATACAAGACATGTCTTTTAGTGATGCGAAAAATATTTTATTGGGAGATGTTAATGCAGCAACAGGTTATTTGCAAACTCAAACTACAGAGGCTTTGTATCAAAAATTTCATCCTGTTATAAACAAATCTTTTAAAAAAGTAGGCGCTGATAAAGTTTGGGAAAACTTGATAGAGCGTTATAATAAAATGCCTTTTACAAAAGATGTGACTCCAGATTTAACAGCTTATGTAACTGAAGAATCTTTAAAAAGTGTTTTTAAAATGGTTGCGGTAGAAGAAAAAGAAATCAGAACAAAATTGAGTTCACGATCTACAGATTTATTGCAAAAAGTTTTTGCATTGCAAGATTAAACAATTCCATTTTTATCTAAAATCACCGCCATTTCTTGCTGTAATTCAAATGCTTTTTCTTGAGCTTGTTTTGCAAAATTTTCATCAGAACCGGCATAAATAATTCCTCGAGAAGAATTGATTAGTAAACCACAATCTTTGTTTAATCCGAAATTACAAACATCTTGTAAGTTCCCGCCTTGAGCTCCAACTCCTGGTACTAACAAAAAATGATTCGGAACAATTTTACGGATTTCTTTAAAATATTCTGCTTTGGTTGCTCCCACAACAAACATTAAATTATCAGAATTTTTCCAAGTCAATGCAGTTTTTAAAACTTCTTTATACAACTCTTGATTTCCAACTTTTAATCCTTGAAAATCCAATCCACCTTTGTTAGAAGTTAAGGCTAACAAGATCGTAAATTTATCTTCAAAAGCTAAAAATGGTTCTACAGAGTCACTTCCCATATATGGAGCTACGGTAACCGAATCAAAATTTAAATCATCAAAAAAAGCTTTGGCATACATTGTACTAGTATTGCCGATATCGCCACGTTTGGCATCGGCAATTGTAAAAGTTTCTGGATATTTTTTGTTGAGGTAATTGATGGTTTTCTCTAAAGATTTCCATCCTTTAATTCCGTAGGCTTCATAAAAAGCGGTGTTGGGTTTATAGGCAATAGCGACGTGATGTGTGGCGTCGATAATCTGCTTGTTAAACTCAAAAATTGGATCTTCTAATTCTAATAAATGTTTTGGAATTTTATCCAAATCCACATCCAAACCAATACATAAAAAAGATTGTTTTTGTTTGATTTGATTTATGAGTTCTTGTTTTGTCATCGTCGTAGAATATTACGTTTGCAAAAGTAATCATTTTAATAGATTCACGTATCTTTGCAAAAATAAAACACAACTTTAAAATCATACTCATGAGAAAAAAAATCGTAGCAGGAAACTGGAAAATGAACAAAACGTATCAAGAATCTAAAGTCTTGGTAAAGGAATTAAAAAAAGGAATTAAAAATATTAAGTTAGACAATACGCGTGTTATTATTGCGCCTCCGTTTACCAATTTACAAAATGCATCTAAAAAAACAAAAGACTCTAGTGTCGAGATTGCTGCACAAAATATGTGTGCAAAAGAAAGTGGTGCTTTTACTGGCGAGATTTCGGCAAGTATGATTAAAAGTATTCATGTTGATTTGGTTGTTTTAGGACATTCAGAACGTAGAGAATATTTTGGTGAAACAGATGCTTCTCTTGCAGCAAAAGTTGATACTGCTTTAAAAAATGACTTAGAAATTATTTTTTGCTTTGGCGAAGTTTTAGAAGATAGAAAAAGTGGAAATCATTTTAAAATTGTTGAAGAGCAAATTAAAAAAGCACTCTTCCATTTAAATTCTGATGATTGGAAAAATATTATTTTGGCATACGAACCAGTTTGGGCAATCGGAACAGGAGAAACGGCAAGTCCAGAACAAGCACAAGAAATGCATGCTTTTATTCGCGAGTTGGTTGCGCAAAGATATATTAGCGATGTTGCCGAAGAAGTTTCGATACTTTACGGAGGCTCTGTAAAACCAGCAAACGCTGAAGAAATTTTCTCTAAACCAGATGTTGACGGTGGCTTAATTGGAGGTGCTGCATTGAAATCTGAAGACTTTTTAGCATTGGTTAAAGCAATCTAGAAGCCCCCTGCATCCCCCAAAGGGGGACTTGATTTTTGATATTTTTTATAACTAAGGGTATTCCCTGAATTTTAGAATTCAGGGAATACCCTTAGTTATTTTTTGAGTTGTCATGTTAGCTTGCAAACGACAAAACATTAATTTGCAGCTCTTTAAATTGTAAGTTATGAAGATTTAGTAAGATAGTTCATACAAATAAGTATGATGTAGTATCAATATAAGATACGGAGTTACTAAATAATAGCCCCTTCTAATATTATTTACCAAAATTCACAAATTCAATTATTATGAAAACTAATAATCAATTACACAATTTTTATCATTTCCTTAAGAGCTGTCATAAAAACAGTTTCATTGATAGTAACAAAAAACTTTCTATTTTAATACTTATTTGTTTAAATTTTACAATACAAGCACAAACAATTCATATTGTAGATAATAACCAAGGTGCAGGTGCACAATATATAAATGTGCAAGATGCAGTAGATGCAGCAGCAGCAGGCGATATTATTTATATACAACCATCTCCTAATAGTTATGGTCAGATACAAATGACTAAATCATTAAGCATTTATGGTATAGGTTACAATCCAGAATTAAATAATGGTCAAAAAGCAACTGTATCTGATATTAGATTTCAATATGCAGATGCTTCTGGCTCAAAAATTTCTGGATTAAATATTAATRMRMTYTWTWKWGRWRMTGGTACGTTTAACAATCATAATGTAATTATTACTAATAATAGAATAAATTATATTGTAGGAAACGGCACTACAAGTAGAGCAAATAATGCTATTATTTCGGGTAATTACTTAAATAGATATGGCCCTGTCATACTATGTTTAAGTTCTCAGAATTGGGTAATTTCAAATAATATCATAAGACAAGATGATCCAAATCCAAATGGGTGGTATTCTTTCGATAGGCTTAACGCAACCACAATTCTTAATAATAATATCATTTTAACACGTCAAAATGGTAATGGTAACCAATCTACACAAGTTTTTTATAATTGTAATGGTACACAAATATCAAATAACATCTTTTTGTTTACTGGGACAGGAGTTGCAAATATGAATTTAGGAAGTAATTCTGCTTTAAATTTTCAAAATAATTTAACCTATAGTTATAATACTACTCTAGATGTATTGTCTGGCACTAATAATATAGATAATATGGATCCTTTATTTGTAGCGTTTGACCCAAATGTTGGATTAAATAGTACTACTAATGATTTTAATTTACAAGCTGGTTCTCCTGCTGTAAATGCAGGAACAGATGGCTTTGATCTTGGTGTATTTAATGGGAATTTACCTTTTAATTTAAGAGGCTATCCAACAGAGCTTCCTTATTTGACTGATTTTGTAATTTTTAATAACATTATTAGTGCAGGTATGTCTTTAAATATTAATGTAAAGGCTAATGCGAATAATAATTAATCTAAAAAATTAAGAAGATGAAAAGGTTATTTTTAATCGTGTTATTTCTGTTTGCTTTGCTAGATGGTTTCTCGCAAATTGTAAAAGCGGAATACTTTATAGATACAGATCCAGGAGCTGGTAATGGAACAGTGTTAATAATGACAGGTAMTRTAATTGAYSAAAAYWATAGTATCCCAACAACAGGGCTTTCAGTTGGTATTCATAAGCTATATATTAGAGTTCAGTACACAGATGGAACATGGAGTATTTACGACCAAAATGTATTTTATATTAATCCAGATCACTCTAATTCTGCATTAATTACATCAGCCGAATATTTTTTTGATATAGATCCTGGTATTGGTAATGCTACAAGTATTGCAATAACTGATACTTCAAATTTTGACCAAGATTTAGTGATAGATGTTCCTACCGATTTAGCTGTTGGAGATCACTTCCTGTATATAAGAGTATTAAATACAGCAGGTGAATGGAGTTTATATGCGCAATCTGAAACGTTAACAACCTTGTCAACACCAGATTTTGGGTTAAATAACTTTAAGTTTTATCCAAACCCAGTTAAAGACATTCTCTATTTTGACACCAATAACCAAATTATTTTAGATTTTAAAGTTATAGATTTAAATGGAAGAGTTGTGCTGAACGATATTCCTGTTAACTATCAATTAGATATTAGTCATTTAAGTTCTGGTATTTATCTTTTTCAATTAAAAACAGAAAATGGTAGTATGTCTAAAAAGTTTATTAAAGAGTGATTTAAATAAATTTCTATAAAAGAAAGAGACTTTTTTAATTAGATGAACTTTAACATATTAAATTTTAAAACCTTAAAAATTATGAATAGAATAAAACTACTTTTTCAAATATTTACTTTACTGCTTTGTGCCAACGTATTAAATGCGCAAGTTACGGATTTAGTGACTGGTCTTTCTTTACCAAGTGGTCTTGCATTGAATGGTAATGACCTTTATTATATTGAACAAGGAGGCAGCGATGTTTTTAAAATTGATATAAGTGATTCAAACCCTACGCCAATATCCGTTTTTTCTGGAATAACAGGTTCAGTTAGTTTGACATTAAAAGGCAGCGAATTATATATGTCAAATCAAATAGAAGGAGAGATAAACAAAATTAACATCACCCAGACAAACCCTTCATTAACACTTGTAGCTTCAGGCTTGAGTTTTCCGGTTGGCTTAATTTTCAAAGGAGATGATCTATACTTTGGCCAATACAATAGTGGAAAAATTTCTAAAATMWMTATAGCTATTGCCAATCCAACCGTAGATGATATTATAACTGGATTATCTGGTCCAGCAGGTTTAGCATTTAACGGCAATCTATTATATTTTTCTCAATATGATTCTGGAGAAATTTCAACAATTGATATTACTGACTCTAATCCAAGCCCAAACTTAATCATTTCTGGTCTATTAACTCCAGATGGCATATTTCTTCTCAATGGTCATTTATATGTCGCAGTTTACAATGCTAATGAAATTATTAAAATTGATTTAAGTTCAAATCCAACTATATCTAGTTCAGTTATATCTTCACTTTCAGGTCCTTCGAGATTAGTAATAGAAAGTAGTGATATTTACTTTACTCAATATAATTCTGGAAAAATTTCAAAATTCACAGAATCCTTACTCGGAATTGAAGATTATGAGCTATTTAATCAAGTAAAAATTTATCCAAACCCAGTTAAAGACATACTCTATTTTGATATCAATAACCAAACTATTATAGATTTTAAAATTATAGATTTAACAGGAAGAGTTGTACTTAACGATATTCCTGTTAACTATCAATTAGATATTAGCCATTTAAGTTCAGGTATTTACCTTTTTCAATTAAAAACAGAGAATGGTAGTATGTCTAAAAAGTTTATTAAAGAATGATTTTTCTATTTTTAATCGAAAATGAATTCCAAAATAATTCCTTACATTTCAAGTACTATAAAACATAATCATCTTTTGAAAAAAGTTATTAGCATTATTATTTGTGTATTTATCACCTCTACTTTTTTTGGGCAAACCAAAATTGATAGTTTACACCAAGTACTTAAAACTTCGACTGAAGATTCAGAGAAAGCTTCAGCTCACAACAGACTTTCTTGGTTGTTTATTAATGATGATATTGCGATTGCAAAAGCACATTTAGACTCTTCATTAGTTTTATACACGTCAATAAAAGATGAAAAAGGAATAGCTTTATGTAACTACAAATATGCTGTGCTATATCGAGTTTCTGGAGATTATAAAGCATCTCTTAACTATATTAATAAATATCAACTATACGCAGAATCACAGCAAGATACTTTAAACATAGCCAATAGCCAATACCAAAAAGGTGTAGTTTATAGTTTGCAAGGCGATTATGAAAACAGTTTAAAAGAATATTTTAAAACCCTTACTATTTACGAGGCTTTAAAAGATTCAACAAGTATGGGTTTTACACTTAATAGCATTGGTATTGTATTTAAAAATTTAAAAAAATACAATCAGGCTATTCAAAACTATAATAAGGCTGTTGCAATTCATACCAAATTAAACGACAAAAATAATTTAGCAAATGTTTACAACAGTTTGGGATCTATTTACGCCGAACAAAAAGACTATGATAAAGCGTTGGAGTTTTTTACTAAAACTTTAGAAATAGATATAGAAACAAAAAATAATTGGGGAGTTGCCATTGATTATATGGATTTAGGCACATTATTAATTAAAAAAGAACAATACAATGAAGCTATAACACATTTTAATAATGCCTATAAAATTCAAGAAGCTAATAATTTTAATGCTGAAAAAGCAGAAACATTGACAAAAATAAGTTTCGCTTTTATGATGTTAGATGATTATAATAAAAGTGAATTGTATTTAAAAAAAGGATATCAAGAAAACACACTTTCTAAAAAGACATATAAAANTTTACATTTTCAATCGTATAAACTTTATAATAAAACAGGAGAGTTAAAACAAGCATTATATCATCATGAAAAATATACATTATATAAAGATAGTATTTTTAATGAAGAAAATTTAAAAAGTATTAATACACTCCAAATTCAATTTGAAACTCAAAGAAAGGACAAAGAACTTATAAATCAAYMRYYWKWAWTYMAAAAAWCAWWWRCYCAAYAYRATTWTRYRMMKKSRKWKGYWRWWNNTTTTTRKTKWWTKYWTMMGGCAACTGAAACGGATCAAGCAGATATATATGTTGAAATTCTAAGTGTTGACAACTCAACAGCAGTTACCTTAAGTAGTTCGGCATTAATAATACAAAAATTATAATTATGGCATCATATACATACACACAAACAGGTCAAAGTGTTGACTACCCAGATAATTACTTTAAAGATAAGAATTTGGAAATAGAATCATTATTAGACCCTTATAAAACCAAGGTTCATTA
>NVSL01000069.1 GCA_002401215.1 Flavobacteriaceae bacterium
GGTATATATATAGGTAGGAAAAAAAATGTTCCGATTGTAAAACAAGATTTGAATTTGGCAACAGCAAATCAACTTAAAGAAGTTTATGGGATTGGAGAAACCTTATCAAAAAGAATTGTAAAATTCCGTACCACCTTAAATGGTTTTTTATCGGATGATCAACTCAAAGAAGTTTACGGATTAAAACCAGAGGTAATTGATCGAGTTTTAGAACGCTATACCGTTTTGTCGAAACCAGCCATTGTTAAATTGAATGTGAATACGGCAACGTTTAAACAAGTTTTGCATTTACCCTACATAGATTACGAGCTCACAAAGATAATTTTTCAATACAGAGATGAAGTTGCTGAGATACAATCAATCGAAGAATTGAAAGGGATTGAGGGTTTTCCGCTCGAATTATATGATAAAATCATTGTATATTTGGAAGCGAAATAAATAAAGAAAAACGACTACACTAACCTATTAATTATCAACATGTATTTTACTGAAGAGCACGAATCATTCCGACAAAGTTTTAAAGAATTTCTACAAAAAGAAGTTTCACCTTATATAGATCAATGGGAAAAAACAGGAACCATTGACCGTTTTATTTGGAAAAAATTTGGGGAAATGGGTTACTTCGGATTAAACTCTCCCGAAGAATATGGCGGGATGAATCTCGATCTTTTTTATACCGTAATCTTTTTAGAAGAATTGCAAAAAATAAATTCTGGTGGATTTGCAGCAGCAATGTGGGCGCATGTTTATTTGGCAATGACACATCTTAATAAGGAAGGTGATGATAGAATTAAAACAGAATATTTAACTCCAAGTATTGAGGGTGATAAAATAGGGTGTTTGTGTATTACCGAACCTTTTGCAGGTTCAGACGTTTCAGGAATTAGGACTACTGCTGTAAAAAAAGGAGATACCTATATCATTAATGGTTCAAAAACTTTTATTACAAACGGAGTCTATTCTGATTATTTAATAGTCGCTGCAAAAACAAATCCTGAGTTAGGAGGAAAAGGAATTAGTATTTTCTTAATCGATAGAGATACAAAAGGAGTATCCGCAACAAAACTTAATAAATTAGGATGGAAAGCATCTGACACTGGTGAAATTGCTTTTGATAATGTTGAGATTTCAGCAGATAATTTGATGGGAGAAGAAGGGCAAGGGTTTCCTTATATCATGCAACATTTTGCTTTAGAGCGTTTGGTCATGGCAATTAATGCACACGCAAGAGCAGAATACGCGTTGGAGTATGCAATACAATATATGTCTGAGCGTCAAGCTTTCGGAAAGTCAATAGATAAGTTTCAAGCTTTAAGACATACCATTGCAGAAATGGCGACAGAGGTTGAGGTGTGCAAAGAGTTTAATTACTCTGTCGCTAAAAGATTGAATGACGGTGAGTATGTAGTTAAGGAGGCGAGTATGGCAAAATTATCAGCAACTAAAATGGCAGATAAAGTTATTTATGATGCGTTGCAAATGTTAGGAGGATATGGCTATATAGAAGAATATCCATTAGCAAGATTGTTGAGAGATAGTAGGTTGGGCCCGATTGGTGGCGGAACTTCAGAAATTTTGAAAGAAGTAATTGCCAAAATGGTAATCGATAAAAAACAATACAAACCTGCAACAAAATAATTTATTGAATTACTACAGCGATTATCTCAAAATAATTTACAATTTACAATTCATAATTCAAAATTAGTAGTACATTTGCGCCACCCTAAAATTAGATTAGGAGAACGAAGAAAGGAGGAACCAAGTTATGTTGATTATACCAGTAAAAGAAGGAGAGAATATCGATAGAGCGCTTAAGCGTTTTAAAAGAAAATTCGATCGTACTAAGACAATGAAAAATTTGCGTGCGCGCAAACAATTTGATAAGCCTTCTGTTATTAAGAGAGCACAGAATATTAAAGCTTCTTACGTACAGAGATTAAGAACAAAAGAAGAGCAAGGTTAATATTCCTTATAATAATATTTTATCCGTTAGAATTCGTAAATTTGTTTTCTAACGGATTTTTTTATGCCCAATAGTTTCATCACATCATTTATAGGATATTTATCCCTCGAAAAAAAATATTCTGRGCATACTACCATTGCATATCAAAATGATTTAAAATCCTTTCAAAAATTTTGCAAGCAGCAATTTGATGATGCTGATTTAATTGCTATTAATTATTCTCAAATCCGGTCTTGGATTGTGAGTTTGGTTGAGTCTGGAATTTCAAATAGAACTGTCAACAGAAAAGTGAGTAGTTTAAACACCTTTTATAAATACCTACAAAAATCAAAACAGTTAGAAAAAAATCCGCTAACAAATCACAAAGCCTTAAAAGTATCTAAGCGCGTGCAGGTTCCTTTTTCAGAAAAAGAAATCACCGCAGTAATAAATAATATTGATAGTGGTTCTGATTTTAAATCCCTCAGAAATAAGCTGATAGTAGAGCTATTTTATTCAACAGGAATTCGTAGAAATGAATTGATTAATATAAAGGTACAAGATGTTGATTTTTTTAACAATTCATTAAAGGTTTTAGGGAAGCGAAATAAAGAAAGGATTGTACCTTTGTTACCATCAGTAAAAGAATCGATTCAGTTATATTTAAAAGAGAGAGATTTATTTACTGATGAATTAGACGTTCTTTTTATGACTGATAAAAAAAAGAAAATGTACCCCGTTCTTGTTTATAGAATAATAAATGAGTATTTTAGTACGGTGTCATCGAAGGTTAAAAAAAGCCCCCACGTGTTGCGACATTCTTTCGCTACGCACCTATTAAATGAAGGGGCAGATCTTAATTCAGTAAAAGAGTTGTTAGGTCATTCTAGCTTAGCGTCAACACAAGAGTACACCCATAGTAGTTTGGGAAAATTAAAAGAAGTGTATAACAATGCTCATCCAAGAAGCATTAAAAATTGATTTAATATGAAAGTATTTGTGCAGTCAGTTAATTTCAACGCAGACAAAGAACTAGTTGAATTTGTAGAGAAAAAAGTAGAATCCTTAGAAAAATACTACGACAAGATTGTAGATTCGGAGGTTTTTTTAAAGGTTCAGCAAACAAGTGAAAAAGAAAACAAAATAGTAGAGGTGAAAATCAATGTTCCAGGAAATGATTTTGTCGTAAAAAAAGTTTGTAAGACTTTTGAAGAAGGTATTGCTCTAACTGTCGATTCACTTAAAAGACAGCTAAATAAGCGCAAAGAAAAACAGCGCACTTATCAGGTGTAAAAAAAAATAAAAAAAAATAGTTACAAAGGTTTGTTTAAAGAAAATAAACTTTATACATTTGCAGTCCGTTAGAAATAGCGGGCTGTTTTTTTAACAGAATGCCGATGTAGCTCAGCTGGCTAGAGCAGCTGATTTGTAATCAGCAGGTCGTGGGTTCGAGTCCCTCCATCGGCTCCAAAAAAATTATACAAGCTCCCAATTTTGAGCTTGATTTTTTTGAAAAGAAATTGACGAAATTCAATTTCAGTTCTTTGAAAAATGGTGAGATACTCAAGTGGCCAACGAGGGCAGACTGTAAATCTGCTGCGCAAGCTTCGAAGGTTCGAATCCTTCTCTCACCACCATTGTTTTAGCCAACTAAAACATGGATTTGATTTTAAAAATTGCGAGAGTAGCTCAGTTGGTAGAGCGTCAGCCTTCCAAGCTGAATGTCGCCGGTTCGAACCCGGTCTCTCGCTCAAAGTGAACGAATCACATAATACTATGTGATTCGTCGCTTAATTTTTAAAAGCCGGTGTAGCTCAGAGGTAGAGCGTTTCCTTGGTAAGGAAGAGGTCACGGGTTCAATTCCCGTCATTGGCTCTAAAATACGAACACTATAATTACATATATAACTAAGAATTAAAAATTAATAATCATGGCAAAAGAACATTTTGACCGCTCCAAACCACACCTTAACATTGGTACTATTGGACACGTAGATCACGGTAAAACAACTTTAACAGCTGCTATTACWAMWGTATTAGCWGMWRMAGGMTTWTSWRAAGYRMWRKNATTTKRMNCAAATTGATAAYGCTCCAGAAGARMRWGAAMGWGGTATTACWATYAATACWTCWCACGTWGAGTATGMRACTGAAAATCGTCATTACGCTCACGTTGACTGTCCAGGTCACGCGGATTACGTAAAGAACATGGTTACTGGTGCTGCTCAAATGGACGGTGCTATTTTAGTWGTTGCTGCAACWGATGGTCCWATGCCACAAACWCGTGAGCATATCTTATTAGGACGTCAAGTTGGTATTCCTAGAATGGTTGTATTCATGAATAAAGTGGATATGGTTGATGATGAAGAGTTGTTAGAATTAGTTGAAATGGAGATTAGAGAATTGTTAGACTTTTACGAGTATGATGGTGACAATACTCCAGTGATTGCAGGTTCTGCTTTAGGAGGATTGAATGCTGATCCAAAATGGGTTGATTCTATTATGGAATTGATGGATGCTGTTGATGCTTGGATTGAATTACCTACAAGAGAAGTTGATAAAGATTTCTTAATGCCAATTGAAGATGTATTTACAATAACAGGTCGTGGTACAGTAGCAACTGGACGTATCGAAACTGGTGTTGCTAATACTGGAGATGCAGTTGATATTATTGGTATGGGAGCTGAAAAATTAACATCTACTGTTACAGGTGTTGAGATGTTCCGTAAAATATTAGATAGAGGTGAAGCAGGAGATAATGTTGGTATCTTATTAAGAGGTATTGATAAAACTGATATCAAAAGAGGTATGGTAATCTGTAAACCAGGTTCTGTAACTCCACACGCTAAATTTAAGGCAGAAGTATATGTTCTTAAAAAAGAAGAAGGTGGACGTCACACTCCATTCCATAACAACTATCGTCCACAGTTTTATGTAAGAACTACAGATGTTACAGGTACTATTAATTTACCTGATGGTGTTGAAATGGTAATGCCGGGTGACAACTTAACAATTACTGTTGAATTACATCAACCAATTGCAATGAATGTAGGTTTGCGTTTTGCAATACGTGAAGGTGGTAGAACAGTAGGTGCTGGTCAGGTTACAGAGATTCTATAATTTATACCACACCCAAAAAGTTACTCAAGGTGCTTCCCTTTTTTAAAGGAAGCACTTTGTTATACGGGTGTAGCTCAGTTGGTAGAGCACTGGTCTCCAAAACCAGGTGTCGGGAGTTCGAGTCTCTCCACCCGTGCAAAGAAATATGTAAGGCGAGAAGTTTATCCTGAGCGCAGTCGAAGGAAGTCTCTCCACCCGTGCAAGTTTAAATAATTAACAACAGATATAAGATGAAAATTATCAATTACATTAAAGATTCATTTGTAGAGTTACAAACAAAAATGACTTGGTTACCTTGGGCAGAAGCTCAAAAATCAACTGTTGTTGTTGCTATTTTTACAATTATTTTTGCATTAGCTGTTTTTGTTGTTGATAAAGGATTTCAATCAATTCTTGGTGAATTGTTTAAGTGGTTTTAATTAGATAGTTATGGCAGATTTTGTAAAAAAATGGTACGTTGTAAGAGCTATCGGAGGACAAGAAAATAAAGTAAAAAACTATATTGAAAACGAGATTGCTCGTTTAAATATAGCTGATTATATAGAACAAGTTTTAGTTCCGACTGAAAAAGTAATTCAGATAAGAGACGGAAAAAAATACAACAAAGAGAGAGTTTACTTTCCAGGTTACATTATGGTTGAAGCTAATTTGAGTGGAGAGATTCCTCATATTATTAAAGCAATTCCTGGAGTTATTGGTTTTTTAGGTGAAGTTAAAGGAGGAGATCCTGTGCCACTTAGAAAAGCTGAGGTAAATAGAATGTTAGGAAAAGTTGATGAATTATCAATTCAGAATGAAAATGTTGTTATTCCTTATATAATAGGAGAAAGTGTGAAAGTAGTTGACGGACCATTTAATGGTTTTGATGGTACAATCGAAAAGATAAACGAAGAGAAAAGAAAACTTGAAGTTATGGTAAAAATCTTTGGACGTAAAACGCCACTAGAATTGAGCTATATGCAAGTAGAAAAAGTTTCATAATTGTTACATTAAATATTAATACTTCAGTTAGCTTCCATCTAACTGTTTTATTTAACCTAATTAAGTTTAAAAGATGGCAAAAGAAATAAGCAAGGTTGTAAAATTACAAGTGCGTGGAGGTGCAGCAAATCCTTCACCACCAGTAGGACCAGCTTTAGGTGCTGCCGGAGTAAATATTATGGAGTTCTGTAAGCAATTTAATGCTAGAACTCAAGACAAACAAGGGAAAATCTTACCAGTAGCAATTACTGTATACAAAGATAAATCTTTTGATTTTGTTGTAAAAACTCCACCAGCAGCTGTTCAAATATTAGAAGCAGCAAAAATTAAAAAAGGTTCTGGTGAACCAAATAGAAACAAGGTAGCAACCGTTACTTGGGATCAGTTAAAATCAATAGCAGAAGATAAAATGGTAGACTTAAATGCGTTTACTGTAGAGTCAGCAATGTTGATGATGGCAGGTACTGCTCGTTCTATGGGAATCAAAGTAAAAGGAACTGCTCCAGTAAAATCTTAAATTTTTGAGACATGACAAAATTATCTAAAAAACAAAAAGAAGCTGTAGCAAAAGTAGATAGATCTAAGACATTAAGTGTAAAAGATGCATCTACTTTAATTAAGGAAATTACAAATGTAAAATTTGACGCATCAGTTGATTTAGCAATTCGTTTAGGAGTGGATCCAAGAAAAGCAAATCAAATGGTAAGAGGCGTAGTTACTTTACCACACGSTACAGGTAAAGACGTAAAAGTTTTAGCATTGGTAACTCCAGATAAAGCTGCTGACGCAGAAGCTGCAGGAGCAGACTACGTTGGTTTAGACGAGTACCTTCAAAAAATTAAAGGAGGTTGGACAGATGTTGATGTAATTATTACGATGCCAAGTGTGATGGGTAAATTAGGACCTTTAGGACGTATTTTAGGACCAAGAGGATTAATGCCTAACCCAAAAACTGGTACAGTAACAATGGATGTTGCTAAAGCAGTAAAAGATGTAAAAGCTGGTAAAATTGACTTTAAAGTTGACAAAACCGGAATCGTACATGCTGCTATTGGTAAAGTATCTTTCGACGCTGACAAGATTGCAGACAATGCAAATGAATTATTACAAACAATTTTTAAATTGAAGCCAACTGCGGCTAAAGGAACTTACGTAAAAAGCATTTTTATGTCTAGTACAATGAGTCCTTCTATCTCAGTTGATGCTAAATCAGTTTCATAAATATATCATTATGACTAGAGAAGAAAAATCACARGTAATCSAAGATTTAACAGCWMAATTAACTGAAGGAAGCATCATTTATTTGGCAGACATTTCAGGATTGGACGCGTTAAGCACTTCTAATTTACGTAGAGCTTGTTTTAAAGCAAACGTAAAATTAGCAGTAGTTAAAAATACATTGCTTGCAAAAGCAATGGAAAAATCTGATAAGAACTTTGAGAATTTATCTGAAACATTAAAAGGCAACACATCTTTGATGATTGCTGAGACAGGTAATGCACCAGCAAAAGTTATTAAAGAATTCCGTAAAACATCTGACAGACCGATTCTTAAAGGAGCGTATGTTGAAGAGGCAGTTTATATTGGCGATGATCAATTAGACACACTTGTAAACATCAAATCTAAAGAAGAGATGATTGGAGAGATTATCGGATTGTTACAATCGCCAGCGAAGAATGTTATTTCAGCATTACAATCTGGAGGTCAAACATTGTCTGGAATTATCAAGACTTTATCAGAAAAAGAATAAACACTATATAAATACTAAATAATAAAAATTAAAACACAAGAAAATGGCAGAATTAAAAGATTTCGCAGAACAATTAGTTAACTTAACAGTAAAAGAAGTTAATGAATTAGCAGCTATTTTAAAAGACGAATACGGAATTGAACCAGCAGCAGCTGCAGTAGCAGTAGCAGGTCTAGCAGCAGGTGGAGCAGATGCAGCAGAGGAACAAACTGAATTCGACGTTATTTTGAAAGCAGCAGGAGGGTCTAAATTAGCAGTAGTTAAATTGGTTAAAGAATTAACTGGTTTAGGATTAAAAGAAGCTAAAGGTATTGTTGATAGCGCACCAGCGCCAATCAAAGAAGGTATCTCTAAAGATGAGGCTGAAGGTCTTAAAGCATCTTTAGAAGAAGCTGGAGCTGAGGTAGAACTTAAATAAGTTTCTCCTTAATACACATTAAAGGTTTAGGTCTTTGGGATTCCAAATGACCTAAACCATTTTATGCGTATATATTCGTTCTTATTTTTTTATCACACTTTTAATCAAAAAAATTATCCATTGGCAACGAAATTAAATACTGAAAGAGTAAACTTTGCATCAGCAAAATTGGTGACTGATTATCCAGATTTCTTGGATATCCAAATTAAATCTTTCCAAGATTTTTTCCAGTTAAAAACCAAAGCTGACGAAAGAAGTGCCGAAGGTCTATACAGAACCTTCACCGACAACTTCCCAATTACAGATACAAGAAACCAATTTGTATTAGAATTTTTAGACTACTTTGTAGATCCACCAAGATACTCAATTCGCGAGTGTATTGAAAGAGGATTGACACACAGTGTGCCTTTAAAAGCGCGTCTTAAATTGTATTGTACAGATCCTGAACATGAGGATTTCGAAACAATTGTACAAGATGTTTATTTAGGTACAATACCTTATATGACAGGGAGCGGTACTTTTGTAATCAATGGTGCTGAGCGTGTTGTAGTTTCTCAATTACACCGTTCTCCGGGAGTATTCTTCGGACAATCATTCCACGCAAACGGAACTAAATTATATTCAGCAAGAGTAATTCCTTTTAAAGGATCTTGGATAGAATTTGCAACAGATATCAATCAAGTAATGTATGCTTATATTGATAGAAAGAAAAAATTACCAGTAACTACACTTTTCCGTGCAATTGGATTTGAAAGAGATAAAGATATCCTTGAAATTTTCGATTTAGCCGAAGAAGTAAAAGTTTCTAAAAGTGGATTAAAAAGAATATTAGGACGCAAATTAGCTGCACGTGTTTTAAAAACATGGCATGAAGATTTTGTTGATGAAGATACCGGCGAAGTGGTTTCTATCGAAAGAAATGAAATTGTACTTGACCGTGATACTATTTTAGAAAAAGACCATATTGATGAGATTATTGAGTCTGGTTCTAAAACAATTTTGCTTCATAAAGAAGACAACAATATGGCTGATTATGCAATCATCCATAACACATTACAAAAAGATCCTACCAACTCAGAAAAAGAAGCGGTAGAACATATTTATAGACAATTACGTAATGCTGAGCCGCCAGATTATGAAACGGCAAAAGGTATTATTGATAAATTATTTTTCTCTGAGCAACGTTACAATTTAGGTGAAGTTGGTCGTTTTAGAATGAATAAAAAGTTAGGACTTGACGTTGATATGGACGTGAAAGTTTTAACAAAATTAGACATCATTACCATTATCAAGAATTTAATTGATTTGGTAAATTCAAAAGCTGAAGTTGATGATATTGATCACTTATCTAACCGTCGTGTACGTACAGTTGGTGAGCAATTAGCTTCTCAGTTTGGTGTTGGTTTATCTCGTATGGCACGTACAATTCGTGAGCGTATGAACGTTCGTGATAACGAGGTATTTACTCCGATTGACTTGATTAACGCTAAAACTTTATCGTCTGTAATTAACTCATTCTTTGGTACCAACCAATTGTCTCAGTTTATGGATCAAACAAATCCGTTGGCAGAGATTACACACAAACGTCGTCTATCAGCATTAGGACCTGGAGGTTTATCTAGAGAAAGAGCTGGTTTCGAGGTACGTGATGTTCACTATACTCATTACGGTCGTTTATGTCCGATTGAAACTCCAGAGGGACCAAACATTGGTTTGATTTCATCTTTGGCAGTTTTTGCAAAAGTGAATAACCTTGGGTTTATTGAAACTGCATATAGAAAAGTTGATAAAGGTGTTGTAAACATCAAAGACGAACCAATCTATTTAAGTGCAGAGGAAGAAGAAGGGATGAAATTTGCGCAGTCAAATTTACCGATGGATACCAAAGGTAAATTTACTGATGAGCGAGTTATTACGCGTGTTGAAGCAGATTATCCGGTGGTTGAGCCAACCGAGGTTAATTATATGGATGTTGCACCAAATCAAATTGCATCAATTTCTGCATCGTTAATTCCGTTCTTAGAACACGATGATGCGAATAGAGCGTTGATGGGATCTAACATGATGCGTCAAGCAGTTCCATTATTACGTCCAGAGTCACCAATTGTAGGTACAGGTTTAGAACGTAGAGTTGCAAAAGATTCTCGTATCCTAATCAATGCTGAAGGAAATGGAGTTGTAGAATATGTAGATTCTCTTAGTATCACAATTAAGTATGATCGTTCTGAAGAAGAAAGACAAGTTAGTTTTGATGAAGATTCTAAAAGCTACAAACTTATTAAGTTTAGAAAAACCAATCAAGGAACGTCTATCACCCTAAAACCAATTGTTAAAAAAGGAGATAGAGTAGAAGAAGGACAAGTACTTTGTGAAGGGTATGCAACGCAAGCTGGTGAATTAGCCTTGGGTAGAAATATGAAAGTAGCCTTTATGCCTTGGAAAGGGTATAACTTTGAGGATGCAATTGTAATTTCTGAAAGAGTTGTAAGAGAAGATATCTTTACTTCAATCCATATTGATGAGTATTCTTTAGATGTTAGAGATACAAAATTAGGAGCTGAAGAATTGACCAATGATATTCCGAATGTTTCTGAAGAAGCTACTAAAGACTTGGATGAAAACGGAATGATTCGTATTGGTGCTGAGGTTAAACCAGGAGATATTTTGATTGGTAAAATCACACCAAAAGGAGAATCTGATCCAACACCTGAAGAAAAATTATTGAGAGCAATTTTTGGAGATAAAGCAGGTGATGTAAAAGATGCATCATTAAAAGCTTCACCTTCATTAAGAGGAGTTGTAATTAATAAGAAATTATTCCAAAGAGCAGTAAAGGATAAAACCAAACGCGCTCAGGATAAAGAAGATATTTCTAAATTAGAAGTTGAGTTTTCTATTAAGTTTGATGATTTAAAAAACAAGTTGGTTGAAAAACTATTTGTTTTGGTAAGCGGAAAAACATCACAAGGTGTTAAGAATGATTTAGGAGAAGAAGTTTTACCAAAAGGTAAAAAATTCACTCAAAAAATGTTAAACTCTGTTGAGGATTACGCGCATTTAACGAAAGGTTCTTGGACAACTGATAAAGAGTTAAATAAGAATGTAGCTGAGTTAGTTCACAACTATAAAATCAAATTAAACGATTTACAAGGTTCTTTACGTCGTGGCAAGTTTACAATTTCTGTAGGTGATGAGTTACCAGCAGGTATCGTAAAATTAGCTAAGATTTACATCGCTAAAAAACGTAAGTTAAAAGTGGGTGATAAAATGGCGGGACGTCACGGAAATAAAGGTATTGTTGCACGTATTGTTCGTGCAGAGGATATGCCTTTCTTAGAAGACGGAACACCAGTAGATATCGTATTGAATCCATTAGGGGTACCATCGCGTATGAATATTGGTCAGATTTATGAAACTGTTCTTGGATGGGCAGGTCAAAAATTAGRMAMWAAATATGCAACWCCAATYTTTGAYGGWGCAWMYWTWGATCARATYAATGMAWTKWCMGACRAAGCTGGTGTACCAAGATWYGGTCATACATAYTTGTATGATGGWGGAACAGGAGAACGATTTGATCAACCAGCAACGGTTGGGGTAATTTATATGATTAAGTTAGGACACATGATTGATGATAAAATGCATGCGCGTTCTATCGGTCCTTATTCATTAATTACGCAACAACCATTAGGTGGTAAAGCACAATTTGGTGGTCAGCGTTTTGGAGAGATGGAAGTTTGGGCATTAGAAGCATACGGTGCATCTAGTACACTTAGAGAAATCTTAACTGTAAAATCTGATGATGTTCAGGGTAGAGCTAAAACTTACGAGGCAATCGTAAAAGGAGAGCAAATGCCAGAACCAGGTTTACCAGAGTCATTTAACGTATTAATGCATGAGCTGAAAGGTTTAGGATTAGACGTTAGATTAGAGGAGTAATATTTAAATTAAGTTATCAGTTTACAGTATTCAGTCGCAAGAAGATGTTGATGAGATTGAATACTGAGTACTGTGAAAAACTGAATACTGAATACTAAAGAATTTATCATGGCAAAAAGAAACGATAAGTACACTGTAAAAAAATTTAATAAAATAACCATTGGTTTAGCATCACCAGAGAAAATCTTAGGAGACTCTCGTGGCGAAGTTTTAAAACCAGAAACCATTAATTACCGTACACACAAACCAGAAAGAGATGGTTTGTTTTGCGAGCGAATTTTTGGCCCAATAAAAGATTTCGAATGTGCTTGTGGTAAGTACAAGAGAATTCGTTACCGCGGTATCGTATGTGATAGATGTGGTGTTGAAGTTACTGAGAAAAAAGTACGTAGAGATAGAGTAGGACACATCAACTTGGTGGTTCCCGTTGCTCATATCTGGTACTTTAAATCATTGCCTAACAAAATGGGATACCTTTTAGGCTTGCCATCAAAAAAGTTAGACATGATTATTTACTACGAACGTTATGTAGTAATTCAACCAGCCAACGCAAAAAATGCTGAAGGAGAACCATTGCAAAAAATGGATTTCTTAACRGAAGAAGAATATTTAGATATTCAAGAAACATTCCCAATAGAAAACCAATATTTAGATGATAATGACCCAGATAAGTTTATTGCAAAAATGGGTGCTGCTTGTTTAATTGATTTATTCAATCGTATTGATTTAGATGAATTATCTTACCAGTTACGCCATAAAGCAAATACTGAAACATCTAAACAACGTAAAACAGAA
>NVSL01000070.1 GCA_002401215.1 Flavobacteriaceae bacterium
CATTGGCGTTGGTGCAGTGATGTTTACTAAATTTATTGGCAATAAATATTTCCACTCTAATGTTAATAATTGATCTACTCTTAATCGTGGGAATGTCCATCGAAACCACATCATCAAAAAGATGATTCCCAATACTTTTATAAAGAACCAGAATACCTGTGGAAACCATGTAATCTCATCTGTAATTCCGAATGGCGATAACCATCCTCCGAAAAATACGACTACTGCAATCGATGAGATGATGAACATATTGATGAATTCTGCCAAGAAAAAGTAAGCGAATTTCATCCCCGAATATTCGGTATGAAAACCTGCTCCTAATTCTGATTCGGCCTCTACCAAATCAAAAGGTGCTCTGTTTGTTTCTGCGGTTCCTGCAATCATAAAAATCATAAAAGCAATTACTGCGGGTATATGTCCTWGCAAAATCAACCAACCTCCTGTGCGCTGAACTTCAATTATTTCTGATAGTTGCAATGACCCCGTTAAAAGCACCATTGTGAGTAATGACAATCCTACAGAAAGTTCGTAACTAATGGTTTGTATACCAGATCTCATCGCACCAATTAAGGCGTATTTGTTATTACTTGCCCAACCTCCTAAAAGGATTCCGATAACACCCATTGATGAAACTGCGAGTAAAAAGAAGATTCCGATGTTGATATCAAATGCTTGTAATTGTTCTGAAAAAGGAAGTACTGCCAAGGCAATTAATGCCGTAATAATCACAAAATAAGGCGCTAAATTGTAGAGTAATTTATCAATCCTATCATTGCTTGTCAATTCTTTGGAAACCAATTTTAGTGCATCAGCCATGGTTTGAAATAACCCGAAAGGACCAACACGATTTGGACCTAAACGCAATTGAAACCATGCGGCAACCTTACGCTCAAAATACACTAAATACAATCCTGCTACGGCAAATAATATTAAATAAGCAGTTGCTATCAATACCATTTCGGTGATGCTTGCTGCAACCTCGGGCATTATTGAATAGAGCCAATTATGTATTGTTTCAATCATAATATATTAAATTCCAAAATCCAAATAATAAAACAAATTCCAAAATCCAAAAATAAAATTCCAACTCTGAAAATTATCAGGATAAGGTGGAATTCCTTTTAAATTAAAAAATCAAATTCTATTTAGATTTCATTATTATTTTAATTTATTTAAAATTGCTGATAAAATTTTCCTTAACTCAAGAGCCTCTTCCATCAATCTTTTGTTTTCAATCTTATCAACTTTTTCATTCGAATTTAAAATTAAGCGCAACCAATAGATACTTTCTYTTGCTTCCTTTCTTGATATTCTCAATCTATATTTTAAAT
This sequence comes from Flavobacteriaceae bacterium, assembly GCA_002401215.1. Classification (GTDB taxonomy): domain Bacteria; phylum Bacteroidota; class Bacteroidia; order Flavobacteriales; family Flavobacteriaceae; genus Urechidicola. Next base: position 1,332 of record NVSL01000070.1, read on the forward strand.
CCTTTTCTCCAACTTTTTCATTCGCCTCAATATAATTTGCTCCGACCGAACCTGATGATCTTATCACTTGTTTTCCATCTTCAATATTCGCAATTGTCTTTGGAATTTTAGATATAAATAATCTTACATCTAAAGCAAATTGATACGTTCTTTCTTCTAAATCATATATTTTTGACATTCTTCAATTTTATTTCTTTTTCAATTTTTATTCATTCAAATTGGAATTTCCCTTTTCCCTTTTGGAATTTAACTTTTTGGATTTTGTCATTTCCCCTAACGATCTATATCCGGCACCACAATATCTATGGTTGACATAATCGCAACCAAATCTCCAATTTTTGAACCCGTTGCTAATTGATTTATCACGCCTAAATTCGAAAGTCCTGGTGATCTAAATTTAAAGCGGTACGGGTTTTTTGTTCCGGTACTATTTACATAACAACCCAACTCGCCACGAGCAGTTTCTACGCGTTGATAATATTCGCCTTTCGGTAATTTTATCACCGCCTTGGTTGTTACTTTTGTGTCTCCTTCTGGAATGTTATCTATCAATTGCTCGATGATAGAAAGTGATTGCCACATTTCTTCAATTCGCACATTATATCTTGCCAAACAATCGCCATCAGTTTGAAGAGATTCTTCAAACTGTACTAAATCATAAGCACTGTATGGATGAATTTTTCTAATATCACAATGCACTCCAGACCCTCTTGCAACAGGACCCGATGCTCCGAAAGAAATAGCGTCTTCTGGAGTCAATACTCCGATTCCTTTTGTTCTTTTTTGGAAGATCACATTACCCGTAAGCAAACGATTATATTCAGGAATCTTCGTTTTAAAATGTGTGATAAAATCTTTGGTTCTTTTTACAAAATTCGGATGAATGTCAAACATAATCCCTCCGGGGATATTGTAATTCATTGTGAGTCGAGCCCCACAAGTTTCTTCGAAAATATCATTGATTAATTCACGGTCTCTAAAGGCGTAAAAATAAGTTGTCAGTGCACCAATGTCCATTCCCATAACACCCCACCACAAACAATGCGATGCGATTCTGGTCAATTCTCCGATAATAGTTCTGATTACTTTTACACGTTCTGGCACCTCAATTTCGAGGGCTTTTTCAACCACTAAACAAACCGCTTCGTTGTTGATATGCGACGACAGATAATCCATCCGGTCTGTTAAATGCACAATTTGCTGATAACTATCACGCTCGCACATTTTTTCAATAGACCTGTGAATATACCCTAAATCTGGCTCTACATTTTTGATTATTTCACCATCAATAGTTAACATCAACCTTAACACCCCATGTGTTGCAGGATGTTGAGGCCCCATATTTATAAAATACTCTTCTGTTTTTAGATTGCTTTTTACAGTTGACTCCATAGGGTTTCTTATTTGATAATCATATTTTCCTCATCTACGTAATCTTTTCGCAACGGATACCCTTGCCAATCTAAAGGCAAAAACAAGCGTTTTAAATTAGGATGATTATTAAATTTTATTCCGAAAAAATCATAGACTTCCATTTCATGCAATTCGGCAGTAAGCCAAATGTCAGTAACAGAATCCATCTTCGGATTTTCTCTGTCTGATGTTCTAACTTTTACGACAATATTATGTCTAAACTCGGTAGATTCTAGATGATAAATCACTCCTAAGTCTTCACCCCAATCCATCCCAGTCACACAAAAAAGATAATCGAATTTTAACTCAGAATGTGATTTTAACTGACTACAGACTTTATGCAATTCATCTACAGGAACCTCCACATTCAAAAACTCTGAAGCCTCCTCAGAAAAGGTGAGTGTATCACTAAAACCACTAACAATATTTTGTATTTCTTCGTGTGTCATTTTCTTAGATTTTACCTTCGTCAAAACCATCAATCGGATTCACTTTCAACTTCATGTTTTCGGTCTTTATTTTTTCTTGTAACATAATCATTCCCTCCAACAACGCTTCTGGTCTTGGTGGACAACCCGGAACATACACATCTACCGGAATCACATGATCTGCACCTTTCACTACCGAATATGAATTGTAATAAAAAGGACCCCCAGAAATAGCGCAAGCACCCATGGCAATTACGTATTTTGGCTCAGCCATTTGATCGTACAACCGTCTAAGAACAGGTGCCATTTTATTGACAATCGTTCCTGCGATGATAATTAAATCGGCTTGTCTTGCGGAGGGTCTTGCAACCTCAAATCCGAATCGAGAAAAATCGTGTTTCGGTGCTCCTGTTTGCATCATTTCGATGGCGCAACAACTGGTACCAAAATAAAGTGGCCATAATGAATTTGAGCGTCCCCAATTTATAACACTGTCTAAAGAAGAAATAACAATATTTGCTCCATTACCTCCTGGAATAATTTTTCCTGGAAAACTATCTGGCAAGACTTCTTTAAAGCCATCTGGCTCTGTTTGCTTTATAAATCTTTGTTTGTCGTCTACTCCCATTTTAATGCTCTTTTTTTCCATGCATAGGCTAATCCTAATCCTAAAATAAATAGGAAGATTAAAATCTCTACCAATGCGATGGTTCCCATTTCTTTAAACACCACTGCCCAAGGCACCAAGAATGCTACCTCAATATCGAACAGTAAAAATAATATTGCAAAAAGGTAATACCCTACTTTAAATTGAACCCAAGTTGGTCCTTTTGTTTCGACCCCACATTCGTACGGCTCTCTTTTAGAAGGATTGTCTGATTTGTGCGAAATTAAATTTGATAATGCATTTGCACCAGCGATTAAGACTACGCCAGATATAAAAAAAACAAGAATTGCTTCGTAACCCATTTGTTGTTATTTAGTATCAAAAGTATGACTTCTGAGTAATTAWWRWAWKAWTAAAKTYATATTTAAAATTTATTATTTGATAGTTTTTTATTATCCTATCGGATAAGTAGGTAATTGATATTGCATTAGCTCTGTTCTCGACATACCGAAATAAATTCGGCACAAGCTATTTTTTAATCGCTAATAATCCTACAAGGTCTCGAATACCTTATAGGTGTCAATTCACTCAAGACCTACAAAATTTTTGAAACCTTACAGGAAAGATTTTCATCATTTTCATACGCTAGAATGAGGTTWCTCCTTGCAGTCGAAATGACTCTTCATAATTTTTAACACTCWTACCTCTAATAGTTWTTGTTCCTTCAAAGAGATATAAAAAAACCTCGATACAATGGCACCGAGGTTTCTATAATTTAAACTTCATATGTTTCTCCTGAGAAAAACAGGTCATCTACTTTAGAGAATTTTGACGTTTTTTGAACTTCATCTGTGAGTTGTTGTTCTCTATCTTCAAAAGTATCTTCTTCAAAACTTCTAATAATTCCTGTTGCTAAAGGATGTTCCAGTTTTACCAACATYTGATGCAAGGTATTGTCTTCGCATTTTGCATCATGCACCAACAAATCTTCTTGAGTAATTCCATCTTCTCCGATGGTAACCACTTCGAGTTTTAATCCTTTTAAAACAATTCCCTTGTCTTTTTCCTTCCCAAAAATCATTGGTTTGCCATGTTCTAAGAAAATTTGTTTGTCTGCTCTAACAGCTTTATCGGTATATTGTGTAAAACATCCATCATTAAAAATTACACAGTTTTGTAAAATTTCTATTAAAGATGTTCCTTTAAATTTTTCTGCATCAATAAACAACTGCGTCATTTCTTTTGGAGTGTTTCCACCCAATCTTGCAAAAAATCTTGCTCTTGCGCCAAGTGCCAATTCACCCGGAGTAAACGGTGGTTGCGTATTACCAAAAGGCGATGATTTTGTTTTTTGACCTATTAATGAGGTCGGAGAAAATTGTCCTTTGGTCAAACCATAAATCTCATTATTAAACAAGACGATATTCAAATCTAAATTACGTCTTAACACATGAATAAAATGATTTCCACCAATTGCCAAACTATCACCATCACCAGTAATCATCCACACACTTAAATTAGGATTTGCCAATTTAACTCCACTAGAAATTGATGCTGCACGACCGTGAATACCGTGCATTCCGTAAGAATCTATATAATAAGGAAAACGCGATGAGCACCCGATACCCGATATAAAAACGACATCTTCTTTCTTAACACCCATTTCTGGAAGTGCTTTTTGCATTGCWCKTAAAATCACATARTCATCACAWCCTGGACACCAYCTWACYTCYTGATCACTYGWAAARTCTTTRAAYGTATATTTTTTWTCTAYWGTWGCTTCCATMWTWKTYWTMYTWWWWKWTGTCTTTTAATTTTGCTACCATTTTGGTTACCGAAAATGGCAATCCTGATACTTGATTGTATTGCATAAAATCAATTTCGGTATATTTTCCTTTAAGTATAAAAGCCAATTGTCCTTTATTTAATTCACATACAATTACTTTTTTATATCTACCTAAAACCTCTGCTGTATTTTTTGGCATCGGGTTGATATAATTAAAATGCGCATGCCCAACTTTATGTCCTGCATGATTTAATTTACCAACGGTTGAATGCAAACTACCAAAAGTTCCACCCCATCCGATGACTAATAAATCCCCTTCATCCACAAAATCTGGTTTTAAATCAGGAATCACATTTGCAACTCTCGCTACTTTTTCTTCTCTGATTTTTGTCATGTATTCGTGATTGTCTGGAACATAAGAAACATTACCCGTTACCTTATCTTTTTCCAATCCACCAACACGATGTTCTAAACCTGGAGTTCCCGGAATTGCCCAGTTACGTGCCAAAGTTTCGTTATCTCTATCATACGGATGCCAAGATTCTGATTGCTTGTTAATCAATTTTGTTTTGATATCTGGCATATCATTAATAGACTTAATTTTCCAAGGTTCAGAACCATTGGCAATATATCCATCGGTCAATAAAATAACTGGAGTCATGTGCTCAAGTGCTAATTTTGCTGCCATGTATGCATAATCAAAACAGTCGGCTGGTGTACTTGCTGCAATCACAATTACCGGACTCTCACCATTTCTACCATACATTGCTTGTAGTAAATCTGACTGCTCCGTTTTTGTAGGCAACCCTGTTGATGGTCCACCACGTTGTACATTTACAATTACCAATGGCAACTCTGTCATCATTGCCAATCCAATTGCTTCGCCTTTTAAAGCCAACCCCGGACCTGATGTTGTGGTAATTGCTAAATCACCTGCAAAAGCTGCTCCGATTGATGAAGTAACTCCCGCAATTTCATCCTCTGCCTGAAACGCTTTTACACCAAAATGTTTATGCTTTACAAGTTCATGTAAAATATCTGTTGCTGGTGTAATAGGATAGGATCCTAAAAATAATTCCAACCCAGATTTTTCTGCTGCTGCTAAAAATCCCCATGCAGTATTTGTGTTTCCGTTTACAATTCTATACGTTCCCTTTGGCATTTTTGAAGGTGCGATGGTGTAAGAATTCGGAATCAATTCCAAGGTTTCAGCAAAATAAAATCCTGCTTTTAACACTTTCGCATTTGCTTCAGCAATAACTGGTTTGTATTTGAATTTTTGCTCAAAGAAATTTAAAGTATGCTCCATATCACGGTCATACATCCAATATACCATCCCCAAAGCAAACATGTTTTTAGACCGAACAACCGACTTATTATCGAGTCCTAAATCTTTCAATGATTCTTTGGTTAATGAGGTCATAGAAACCTCAATCACCCTATAATTATCTAGCGATCCATCCTCTAAAGGATTGGTTTCATACTCTGCTTTTTGTAAATTCTTTTTAGAAAAAGAATCGGTATCCACTATAATAGTGTGTCCCGCTTTTACTGCGGATAGGTTTGTTTTTAATCCCGCAGGGTTCATCGCAACCAATAAGTCTAAATCATCACCAGGAGTGCTAATCTCTACACTACCAATATGAACTTGGAATCCTGAGACCCCGTATAAACTCCCCTGAGGAGCTCTAATTTCTGATGGATAATTTGGAAAAGTCGCAATGTCATTTCCAAACATTGCAGAAGTATCTGTAAATTGTGTCCCTGTAAGTTGCATTCCGTCTCCCGAATCTCCCACGAATCTAATTACTACCGAGTTTAAATCTTCAGTAGCACTATTAGATTTCATTTTTGTCTTATCTGATATCATAAGCGTGAATTGAAATTTTCTTTAAAATTAAATATTATTTTTTAAATAAGTTTCAAATTTAGAAAGGATTAATTTTTTAAAAGATGATTTTTATCACACTTTTTATTATTTTTACTCTTTAATTTTGGAACTTATTCTATAACTCRAAAATAATATTATGGCGATTATAATAACAGACGAATGTATTAATTGTGATGCATGTATTGCAGAATGTCCAAACAATGCTATTTACGAACCAGATGAAAATTGGTCTTATTCTGACGAAACTGCATTGAGCGGAACGGTGACCACACCAGGAGGGAAAGAAGTAGATGCCGATGAAGAAAACGAACCGGTTTCTGACGAGTTCTATTTTATTGTTTCTGATAAGTGTACAGAATGTAAAGGTTTTCATGACGAGCCACAATGTGCCTCTGTTTGTCCTGTAGATTGTTGTATTCTTGATGAAGATGTTGTTGAAACTGAAGAWSMAWYRKYRSYTARWAWWRMKYRSWWMMRSKYYKMKYMWTYSRRKRGWKGYTTWYMWWMWMAAAAAGCATTTAGAAATTTATTTAATTTCTAAATGCTTTTTTTGTTTGTAAGCCTCCCCCCGAAGGAGAAAACCTGTTGTGATTAATACTAAGTGCTGTTGGTGAAAAACATCAACAGTGGCTTCAAAATTCTTCTACCTATATATTATAATAAAGTTCTTTTTTCAATTCTATGTGCTCTTGCAAAAAAACATATCTCAACACTTCCGTCACGCTTTGGCGTGCCACCATCCCTTTTTTATGGAAGGAATTTAAACATTCATTTTTAATTATTTTAATTTACAGCTTCATCCGATGACCCAAAGTCATCGGATGAATTTTAACCGCACTCAAAACAATTCTACTTTACCAGTATTAAATTATAAAATACTAAAGTATCTTATTTTTATCCATTCTAAGTTTAATCAAACTGATATAAGTCATAATTTATACCCTTCTTCCTCTATACTTTTACAAGGTTAAACTGATTTTGAGGCTGACTATAAAAATAGTCATTGCAAAAAAATGAAGTGAGTTTACTTATAGAAACACTTCTAAAATCATCTTTTTTGTAATGAGTATTGTTATTAGATTTTACAAATAGTCTCTAATCTACAATCTCACATCATGAAAAAAAAGTTTCCAAAGTTAATCTGTGATGCCAATGAAGCCGTTGCGCGCATTGCTCACAAAACAAATGAAGTCTGCGCCATTTATCCGATTACACCAGCCTCTCCTATGGGTGAGCATGTAGATGAATACAGCGCAAAGAACGAACCCAACATCTGGAATAACATTCCTCGAATTGTTGAAATGCAAAGTGAAGGTGGTGCCGCAGGTGCTGTTCACGGATCTTTGCAAGCAGGAGCTTTAACCACCACTTTTACTGCATCGCAAGGGCTGTTATTGATGATTCCTAACATGTATAAAATTGCGGGCGAGTTATTGCCAAATGTAATTCATGTTGCTGCAAGAACCATCGCAACGCATGCCTTGTCTATTTTTGGCGATCACAGTGATGTGATGGCAACAAGACAAACCGGATACGCCATGATATTTGCTGGTAGCGTACAAGAGGCGCAAGATTTTGCTCTGATATCGCAAGTGGCGACATTGAGAACTCGAATCCCTTTTTTAAATATTTTTGATGGATTTAGAACCTCACACGAGATTTCTAAAATTGATGCTATCCCAGATGATATCATCAAAAAAATGATGCCTGAAGGAAATATTATGGATCATAAAAACAGGTCTTTAGATCCGGATAATCCTGTGATTAGAGGGACATCTCAAAACCCTGATGTGTTTTTCCAAGCACGTGAAGCGTCAAATGAATTCTACACAAACACTCCAGGCATCGTTCAAGAAGTGATGGATGAATTTTACGATTTAACAGGTCGTAGATATAGCATGTTCTATTATATAGGGCATCCAGAAGCAGAAAGAGTAACTATTATTATGGGTTCTGGAGAAGGTGCTGTAAAAGAAACAATCGATCAAATGGTTGCTGATGGCGAAAAAGTTGGAGCTGTTTTTGTGCGACTATATCGTCCGTTCTCAGCAAAACATTTCTTAGAACAAATTCCTAAAACAGTAAAGAAAATTGCTGTTTTAGACCGAACAAAAGAACCAGGTAGTGTTGGTGAACCTTTGTATTTAGATGTGATTTCTGCCTTTGTAGAACTCGACCAACAACTGCCAACTATAGTAGGGGGTCGTTACGGATTGTCATCAAAAGAGTTTACGCCTAAAATGGTAAAAGGTATTTATGATGAGTTACTGAAAGACAAACCTAAAAACCATTTTACGGTCGGAATTCAAGATGATTTAACCCACACAAGTTTAGCCATTGACGAAGATTTTAAAGTAAAAAGAGATACGATTAATTGTATGTTTTATGGTTTAGGATCTGATGGTACGGTTGGGGCAAATAAAAACTCCATCAAAATTATTGGGCAAACAACTGACAATTATGTGCAAGGTTATTTTGTGTATGATTCTAAAAAAGCGGGGGCACAAACTATTTCGCATTTACGATTTGGACCTACTCCAATTTTCTCTACATATTTAATTGATAAGGCAGATTTTATTGCGAGTCATCAATTCAATTTTATCGAAAAATATGATATGATTGCTGATTTAAAACAAGGAGGAACTTTCTTATTAAACTCGCCTTTTTCTAAAGATGAAATCTGGGATTTATTGCCTAAAAAAATGCAGGTTGGTTTGATAGAAAAAAACGCCAAATTCTATGTTATTGATGCCACAAAAGTAGCGCAAGAAGCAAAACTTGGTAAAAGAACAAACACTGTTTTACAGACTTGCTTCTTTGCAATTTCTGGAATATTACCAAAGCATGAAGCTATCCAAAAAATTAAAGATGCTATTGTAAAATCATATTCTCACAAAGGAGAAAAAGTGATAGAAATGAACTTTAATGCGGTAGATCAATCACTTGCAAATTTATTTCAGGTAGATTATCCAAAGGAAATTACGAGCAAAAAAGGATTGCAATCTGCTATGAAAAATGCCCCTGACGGATTTGTAAAAGAAGTGTTGGAAATGATTTTATCTGGTAAAGGAGATGAGCTTCCTGTAAGTGCTTTTCCTGTAGACGGAACCTTCCCAACAGGTACTACTCAATACGAAAAAAGTGGAATTGCAGACATTATTCCTATTTGGGATGACGCAGATTTATGCACACAATGTAACAAGTGTGTTGCCATTTGTCCGCATGCTGCGATTAGAGCAAAAGTGGTTTCGAAAGACGAATTGTCTAACGCGCCATCCACCTTAAAAATGGTAAACCCTATTGGGCGTCCGTTTAATGATTCTGAATCGTATGTGCTGCAAGTTTCGCCAGAAGATTGTACCGGATGTGATTTATGTGTGGTTGTTTGTCCTGCAGAAAGTAAAGAAATTCCAGGATTTAAAGCCATCAACATGCACAAAAAATTGGAGCATGATGTGGTAGAAAATAAGCATTGGGATTACTTTGTAAATCTGCCAAATTACGACCGAAAAGAATTGAAAGTAAATACTGTAAAAGGAGCACAATTCTTAGACCCTTTATTTGAGTTCTCAGGAGCTTGTTCTGGATGTGGCGAAACTCCGTATATAAAACTATTGACCCAATTGTATGGCGATAGTATTTTAATTGCAAACGCAACGGGATGTTCVTCAATCTATGGAGGTAATTTACCAACAACTCCGTACAAAACAAATGATAGAGGAAGAGGTCCTGCTTGGGCAAATTCACTCTTCGAAGACAACGCAGAGTTTGGATTGGGAATGCAATTGGCATTGACTAAAAAGCAAGAAATTGCTGTCGATCTTTTAAAATCTTTAGAGCTTTTAGTAGGCACTGAATTGATGGAAGCTATTTTAAACAATTCCGAAAAAACAGAAGCAGAAAAAGAGAAAAAGTTTGATGATATCGACAAGTTGAGAGTTACTTTAGCAGTCATCAACAATAATGAAGATGCCAACAAATTGATGCAATTAACMCAATATCTCCGTAAAAAAGCGGTCTGGATTTTAGGTGGTGATGGTTGGGCTTATGACATCGGGTTTGGAGGTGTAGATCACGTATTAGCATCAGGAGAAGATATCAATATTTTGGTGATGGATACCGAGGTTTATTCAAACACAGGTGGTCAAACATCAAAAGCAACTCCACTTGGAGCGAGTGCAAAATTCTCAATTGCAGGGAAGAAAACTCCGAAAAAAAGTTTGGCATTGCAAGCGGTTTCTTATGGCAATGTGTATGTAGCTCAAATTGCAATGGGTGCAAAAGATGTGCAAACGCAGAAAGCATTTCAAGAAGCGGCAGCATATCCAGGACCTTCATTAATTGTGGCTTACTCGCATTGTGGTGAGCATGGTTATGATTTAAAACACGGAGTTACACAACAACGAAAAGCAGTTGAAACTGGTTATTGGCCACTGTTTAGATTCGATCCTACAAAACCAAAAGGAAAGAAATTTAGATTGGATTCAAAAGCCCCAGCTGCTCCGTTAGAAGAATTTATGTATAACGAAACACGCTTTACAAGAGTTGTAAAAGAAAATGCAGCCTTAGGAAAAGAGTTGTTAGAGCAAGCCCAAGAGCAAGTTGATGTGAAGTGGGAACGCTTAGAATTGTTTAGAGATATGTAATAATAATTAAGGTGTTGTTTGAGAAATTGTAGCAATATGTCACAATATGTTTGGCGTTAAAGATGTCATTCCTCACCTCAATCAGCACCTTTTTAAAAATAGAACGTCAGTTCGAGTAATTTATCGACGATAGGAGAGAAATTGTATCGAGAACAATTTTACTTTTAAGGATATATTTCTCGATACTAATTTTAGTATTTATCAATCCTAAAATTCACTCGAAATGACGTTTTTAATCAATCCAAAAACAGCCCCTTTTTAAAACAATCATTATGGAGAAAAGTAAAGAAACTCATTTTAACAAAGCAAAAGAAAAACTAGATATTGCCAATAAAGAATTGTTTAAACCCAATGAGGATGTGGTCAGTTATTCGGTTTGTAAAAATTCTCAATTTGCCATTGAAGGCTATTTAAAAGGCTATTTAAATCATAAAGAAAACGAACGATTTATATTATATATGCCTACATGGAGGGAGTTTGGTCAAACAGATACTTTTTTAGACGATATAATTAAAAAACTAAAAGATAGTTACATAACTGATGAATTGATTTCTAAAAACATTAAATTGTATATAAAGCCACATCCAAGAATAGATATAAAGTCTAAAAGCTATAAA
>NVSL01000071.1 GCA_002401215.1 Flavobacteriaceae bacterium
TAGTTTTAGATAACGAAGTTCATACAGCTCCGAGTGTTAATGACCCAATTACTACAGGTAGAACTTCTATCTCTGGTGGATCAATGACATTGACTGAAGCACAAGATTTAGCAAATATTTTAAAAGCAGGTAAACTTCCTGCAAAAGCACATATTGTTGAAAAAGCAGTAGTTGGTGCCTCTTTAGGACAAAAAGCAATTACTAGTAGTTTTATGTCTTTTGGTATTGCACTATTATTAGTATTAATATGGATGGTATTCTATTACGGTAAAGCAGGTTTGTTTGCAAACGTTGCCTTGGCAGTAAATATCTTATTCTTATTTGGTTGGTTGGCATCCTTCGGTGCTGTACTAACTTTACCTGGTATTGCAGGTATTATTTTAACCATCGGTATGTCGGTAGATGCGAACGTAATTATTTTTGAACGTATTAAAGAAGAATTATCTGGCGGAAAAGGATTGAAAGAAGCCATTGCTGGTGGATTCAGTTTTAAAGGAGCTTTATCAGCAATTTTAGATGCCAACGTAACAACCTTTTTAACGGGTGTTATTTTATTCGTATTCGGTACAGGTCCAATTAAAGGATTTGCTTACACCTTAATGTTAGGTATCGTAACTTCATTTTTCTCTGCTGTATTTATTACACAGTTAATTTTGAATTGGTACTCTAGTAAAAATAGCCGTTTAACTTTCAATACAAACATCACTAAAAATTGGTTTAAAAACATCGACATTGATTTCTTAAAGAAACGTAAAATGTGGTATGCTATTTCTGGTGCTGTTATTCTTTTAGGTATCGGATCATTATTTACAAATGGTCTTAACTATGGCGTTGATTTTATTGGAGGACGTTCTTATGTTGTTAAATTTGATCACGCAGTAAATTCTGCCGAAGTTGCCAACACATTAAAAGGTGCTTTTGGTGATGCTCCAGAAGTAAAAACGTATGGCTCTGTTGATCAATTAAAAATTACGACCAAGTTTATGATTGAAGAAGGTGGTAATGACGTTGATGATAATGTAAGAGATTTATTGTTTACAGGATTGCAATCTTATTTACCTGACGGATTTACTTTAGAGGAATTTAAAGTTGATTATGATGGTGCAAGAACTGCAGGAATCCAAAGTAAAGTAAAAGTAGAACCAACCATTGCCGATGATATTAAAACATCAGCAGGATGGGCAATCATAGGATCATTAATTATTGTTTTCTTATACATCTTATTGCGATTTAGAAAATGGCAATATAGTTTAGGTGCAGTTGCAGCAGTTTTCCATGATGTCTTAATTGTATTGGCAATTTTCTCTATCGGATATAAATTTTTACCTTTTGATATGGAAATCGGTCAATCATTTATTGCAGCAATATTAACCGTAGTTGGTTACTCGCTGAATGATACCGTGGTTATTTTTGATAGATTAAGAGAATACACAGGGTTACACAAATCTTGGAAATACTCTAAAGTAGTAAACAGCGCATTGAGCAACACATTAGGACGTACCGTTAATACTTCTATCACAACCTTAGTAGTATTATCAGCAATCTTCTTATTTGGTGGAGATTCTATCAAAGGATTTATGTTCGCCTTAATTATTGGAGTTGTTGTAGGTACCTACTCATCATTATTTATTGCATCGCCAATAATGTATGATACAACAAAAATGGATAAAGAAAAAAAATAGAACTTGTGTTCTTAAATTACATCACAAACCGTCTCGATTAATCGAGGCGGTTTTGTACTTTTGCACCTTTATTACAAACAACACTTTCATAAAACAACTATAGAATATCATTTATAATGAGCACTATAAAACTTCACGACAAATATTTTAATTCTTATTTAACTAAGGAGAAAATAAACGAAATAGTTGAAACATTGGTTCAACAAGTATTAGAAGACTGCAAAGAAGAAACCCCTTTATTTATAGGGATCTTAAATGGTTCTTTTATGTTTGCGGCAGATTTTATCAGAAAATATCCACGTGCTTGCGAAGTATCGTTTGTAAAAATGGCTTCGTATGAAGGGACTTCCTCAACAGGGGAGGTAACACAACTTTTAGGGGTGAATGAAGATTTAGAAGGACGCACAGTTGTTATTTTAGAAGATATTATTGATACAGGTAATACGCTTCAAAAAATATATGAGATTTTTAAAAATAAGAAGGTAAAAACTTTAAAAATTGCAACCTTGTTTTTTAAACCAGATGTTTTCAAAAAAGAATTACCGATAGATTATATTGGGCTTTCAATTCCAGATGAATTCATTGTTGGCTACGGATTAGATTACAACAACCTCGGAAGAAACATTGATAGTATCTATAAACTCACAACACCTAAAATGACAAACATCGTATTATTTGGCCCTCCGGGAGCTGGAAAAGGAACCCAAGCCGAAGTATTAAAAGAACGTTTTAATTTAAAACAMATTTCTACTGGCGAAGTTTTTAGATATCATATTAAAAATAAAACTGAGCTTGGTATCTTAGCAAAAAAATATATGGATGAGGGCGATTTAGTGCCTGATGAAGTTACCATAAAAATGTTGAAAGATGAAGTTGATCGCAACGCAGATGCCAAAGGTTTTATATTCGATGGTTTTCCAAGAACAACAGCACAAGCCAAAGCTTTGGATGCATTCTTATCAGAAAAAGGAGAAACAATTAATGGTATGGTTGCCTTAGAAGTACCTGAAGATTTATTGGTAAATCGTTTGTTAGAAAGAGGTAAAGTAAGCGGAAGAAGTGACGACCAAGATGAAGAAAAAATCAGAAATCGCTTTAACGAATACAATACAAAAACTGCTATTTTAAAAGATTATTACGCAGATCAAAATAAATATTTTGGCGCAAACGGAGTCGGATCTATCGAAGATATTACCGAGCGTTTGAGTGCTGTTATTGAAAAACTGTAGCTTTGTCATTCCTGCGAAGGCAGGAATYSAAACTAACAATAATCGATAAATAAAAAAAGAGATTCCTGCCGTCGCAGGAATGACAACATAAAAGGTATGACTGAAGGAAATTTTGTTGACTACGTAAAAATTAATGCTGTCTCTGGTAAAGGAGGTAAAGGATCTGTGCATTTACATCGCGAAAAATTCATTACCAAAGGAGGGCCCGATGGTGGAGACGGTGGACGCGGTGGCCACATAATTTTACGTGCCAACAAAGGAATGTGGACGCTGTTGCATTTAAAATTTAAAAAACATTTTAAGGCAGAACACGGAGGTCATGGTAGTAAAAGTAGAAGTACCGGAAAAGATGGTAGTGATATTTTTATCGACGTACCCCTAGGTACTATTGTTCGTGATACTGAAACTGATGAAATCCTTTTTGAGATTACAACGGAAGGTGAAGAACGTATTTTAGTTGAAGGCGGAATGGGAGGCCGAGGAAACTGGCACTTTAAATCATCTACAAATCAAACTCCACGTTATGCACAACCGGGTGTTGATGGACAAGAAAATTGGTTTCAATTAGAGTTAAAATTATTGGCAGATGTTGGTTTGGTAGGGTTCCCCAATGCAGGAAAATCAACCTTACTTTCAGTCATTACATCAGCAAAACCTAAGATTGCAGACTATGCTTTTACAACCCTTAAACCCAATTTAGGAATTGTGAAATATCGTGATTATAAAACTTTTGTGATGGCTGATATCCCTGGAATTATCGAAGGAGCACACGAGGGTAAAGGTTTAGGACATCGTTTTTTAAGACATATAGAACGAAACTCAAATCTACTCTTTTTAGTTCCTGCGGATAGTGATGACATCAACAAAGAATACGCTATTTTATTAAACGAGTTGAAGCAACACAATCCAGAATTGTTAGACAAAGAGCGTCTGTTAGTTATTTCAAAATCTGATTTATTGGATGACGAACTTAAAGCCGAAATTGAAGCAGATTTACCTGCTGAGATTCCGCATTTATTCATTTCTGCCGTTGCCCAAAAAGGCTTGGTAGAGTTGAAAGATAAATTGTGGGCGATGTTGAATGACTAACGAAGTACGATTTTAGATTTACAAAATACAATTTAAAATATCACTCCGACATTATTGGGGGCTAAACTAGAATCTCCCGCCATTTTAAACTTAATTAGAGAGATCCTTTTAAAAGAAATCTTTCTAAAAATCATACTTTCACTAAACCGAAAACAAACCTATATGTTTTCAATATAGTATAGATTTTTTTTCTTAATATACAGCCAAATAATAAATCAATAAAATTACAAATGGCATCTTACTCTATAAGTGAAATTAACAATATCGTAAAAGGCGAATTAATAGGTGATACCAACCAAAAAATTGAAGGTCCTGAAGAATTACAAAAAGCAAACAGCAATCAAATCACATTCATTGGAAGCAATAAATATTTGAAGTTATGGGAAGATTCAAAAGCCTGTGCTGCCCTAGTAAATTATAATTTAAATATTRAMCCCGGCGACAATCGYGCTTTTATTAAAGTAAAAAATGTTGATTTAGCGATGGCAAAAATATTAGAGCTTTTTAATCCAACAGCTCCTATACTCGATCAAGATATACATCCAACTGCTGTGGTGCATGAAACGGCAAAAATTGGAAATGGCTGTAAGATTGGTCCAAATTGTTATGTAGGTAAAAATGTTGAATTAGGAAATGGAGTGATTTTATACCCAAATGTTTGTGTGTTTGATGAAACAATTATTGGAGATAACACTATTGTTTGGTCTGGCACTATTATTCGCGAGCGCTGTATAATTGGTAGTCATTGTGTTTTTCATACAAATGTAAGTATTGGAGCAGACGGGTTTGGATATAGACCAAGTGACGATGGCAAACAACTCGTTAAAATACCACATATAGGAAATGTTATCATTGGGCATTATGTTGAAATTGGAGCCAATTCATGTGTTGATAGAGCAAAATTTAGTTCCACTATTATTGGTGATGGTTGTAAAATTGACAACTTAGTACAAATAGCTCATAACAGTATTATGGGACGCTCTTGTATTATGGCAGGACATAGCGGACTTGCAGGTTCTGTTACTCTTGGTGATGGTGTTATTATTGGCGGAAGCGCCTCTATTAAAGACCACACAACCATACATTCTGGGGCTACCGTTGGCGCTGGCTCTGGGGTTATGAATGATGTTGAAGCTGGCAAAACCGTTTTAGGTTACCCTGCACAAGATGCCAGAGATATGTTAAAACAATGGGTGCTTATAAGAAAATTTATTAAAAACCAATAGCATACTTTGGATAGAAAACTAAAATTAATTTGGGATTTTAAAGGAGGTGTTTCATTGAATACCGCTAAACATCATTGCATCCATCTTAAAGAATTTGCTCAAATTGAAAAGCTTCATTATTACGAAATTGATTATTTAGAAATTTCGGAAATGCACAGTATCGCTTTTATAGCTGTTGATGAAAAAGATATGAAAATTTACCGTGATGCTTTAAAACCACACCGTGGTCAATTGGCATAATTTGGTTTGTTTCTTAGCCAAGAAAAGACTAACTTCGTTATCGTCTGATAAAATGAATTAAACTACTACCTATTCCAATCATAGATTCTAAAAAGCAACAACAAAKAGCCGAACTAATAGAGCAAAGTTTCACCCTCAAAAAAGAAAGTGAGCATTTATTAGAAGTAGCCAAACGAGCTGTAGAAATCGCTATTGAAGAAAATGAGGCAGTTGCTTTAGCGTTTATTAAAAAGGAAACTGCATAATGGGTTTACGAGAATTAAAAACAGAACTCAACAAAATGGAGAAAATCGAAATTATTAAAATGGTTTCGGAACTCTACAAAAAAGTGCCAATGGCAAAAAACTACTTGGATGTTTTTACCAACGGAGAAGTAGATGATTTAATAAAAAAATACCAACGAGAAATTGAGATATTGGTTTATCCATTAAGCATCAATGCTACTTTTAAAGATGCAGAAGCTCGAAAACTCATTAAAACCATTCGTAAAATGAAAATTGCAGAACTAACCGTTGCGTTAGAACTGCATTATGTAAATTGTTGCTTAGGCGTAATAGAAGATTTAGGCTATTGGGATGAACCTTATTATGCAGCTGTAGATAGAATGTTTTACAGTGCCACAAAAGGAATAACAGAGAACAGTTTAGAAGCTAAATATGACAAACTAATTGCCGATTTGGTAAGCAAAAGCTATGAATTTGGTTTAGATTTTGAATATTAAAAATGCTGAATATGCAAGAAAACAACTCACAAATCATCATCTATCAAACTGAAAGTGGAGAAACAAAATTAGAGGTTACCTTCAATGACGAAACTGTTTGGTTAACGCAAATGCAATTATGTGAGCTTTTTGTTAAATCAAAAGCTACCATAAGTGAACATATAAAACACATTTTTGAAGAAGGAGAACTACAAGAAAAAGTGGTTGTTCGGAAATCCCGAACAACCACTCAACATGGTGCTATTGTAGGAAAGACACAATCACAAGAAGTAAACATCTATAATTTAGACGTAATTATTTCGGTTGGTTATCGTGTAAAATCTAAACAAGGAACTCAGTTTAGAATTTGGGCTACACAGCGTTTAAAAGAATACATCATAAAAGGTTTTGCTTTAAATGATGATAGATTCAAAACGGGTAATTCTATGAATTACTTTAACGAACTGCAAACGCGTATTCGTGAAATACGAATCTCTGAACGTTTTTTCTATCAAAAAATTAAAGACATTTATACAACAAGTATTGATTACAATCCGAAAGATGAAAATACGCTGACATTTTTTAAAATTGTCCAAAACAAACTACTTTGGGCAATAAGTCAACAAACAGCAGCAGAATTGGTTTATCGTAGAGCAGATGCCAATTTACCACTTCTCGGTATGCAATTTTATGACAAAGACAATAATACCAAGATAAAGAAACGTGAAGTCAGCGTTGCTAAAAACTATTTAAAAGAAGGTGAAATAAAATTACTCGGATTAATTGTAGAGCAATACCTTGCATTTGCAGAAACAATGGCACTTGAAAATACGCCAATGTATATGAAGGATTGGGTTTCGAGATTAGACATTATTGTACAATTAAACGGAAAAGAATTACTGACACACGCAGGGAAAATAAGTCATAAAATGGCATTAGAAAAATCAGGTGGAGAATTTGAAAAATATAAGGAATCTCAAAAACAGATTGAAAAGGAAAATAGTATAAAGGAATTAGAAGAGGATTTAAGTAAACTGTCTAAAAAATTAAAAGGAGGAAAGAAATAGCCAACAGCACGAGCCAAATTTTTGCGATAAATGAGTGTAGAGCCAAACTTGTTTGAGCTATACCGAATGGAGCAAAAATCAGCAAAGCTAAATTTGTCAAAGAGTATGTCTTTGCCAACGCCATGCAGAATGTTAAAAATAACAAAACTCCCTATTTTTCTGCCATAGCATTCCCAGAAATAAAACCTCCAGTCCACGCATTTTGAAAATTAAATCCACCCGTTACGGCATCAATATCTAACACTTCACCTGCAAAAAATAGGTTTTTATGTAGTTTACTTTCAAAACGTTTAAAGTCAATTTCTTTTAGGTTGATTCCACCAGAAGTCACAAACTCATCTTTAAAAACACTTTTTCCGTTTGCGCTGAATTCACTTTTCGTCAATTGATTCGCCAAATAGTGCAATTGCTTATTGCTCAAATCTGCCCAACGAGCATCAAACCGAATGTCACTTGCCAAGACTAATTTTTCCCACAATCTTTTTGAAATATCTGTCAATGGCGATTTTACAATCACCTGTTTTTTAGGTTGACTCTCTTTGAGTGACTTTAATTCTTGCAAAACTTCTTCGGTGGTTTTCGACAACCAATTCACCTCTACCTTATATATATAGTTTTTTTCGGCTAACAATCGCGCCCCAAAAGCAGAGAGTTTTAACACCGCTGGACCACTCAAACCCCAATGTGTAATCAACAACGGACCACTAGATTCTAATTTTGTGCCCAACAATTTTACCGTAGCATTTGGTACCGAAGTTCCGGGAATATCTTTAAGACGATTGTCTTCAATATTAAAAGTAAAAAGTGAAGGTACAGGTTCAATAATAGAGTGATCCAACGACTTTGCCAACTCCCACATCTTCGGATTACTTCCCGCAGCGATTAATAATTTATCTGCAATAAAAGTTTCTTCAGAAGTTTTAATTTCAAACTGATTGTCTTTTTTAACAACAGAATTTACATTCTGATTCAACAATAATTTCACCCCAGCTTTTTCAGCTGATGATGTAAAACAATCAATAATTGTTTGTGACGAATTTGACTCCGGAAAAATACGATTGTCCTCTTCAATTTTTAATGGCACTCCCCTATTCTCAAACCACTCCATCGTGTCACCTGTCATGAATTTGTGAAAAGGCCCGAGTAATTCTCGCTTTCCTCTTGGATAGAATTCTACCAACTCTCGCGGATCAAAACATGCATGTGTAACATTACATCTTCCGCCGCCAGAAATTTTTACCTTCTGCAAAACATTTTTTCCTTTTTCAAGAATGATTACTTCCGCTTTTGGATTTACTTCTGCAATTGTGATTGCTGCAAAAAATCCTGCGGCACCACCTCCTATAATTATTATTTTTGTCATACTTATTATCTCTTTCGTCAGTTCGAGTGRAATTCTTGATAAAGAATTTTGTATCGAGAACTCCTTAATTCTAAATGATCTCGATACAATTTTCTACAAAAGTAGAAAACCACTCGACCTGACGCAATATTTATAAAATCATTTCTTTATACGGTATCACCGTGTCAAATCCTTTTTGTTTAAAATACGCTGATGTATTTTCATTTCCTGTTACCAACACAAAATCTCCACCCCAAGCACCCAAACTTTTTATTGCTCCAAAATAATCTGCAAATAAAATCTCTTTGATGGGCTTATTTTGAATGATTTTTGAAATGATTTCTTCGTGCTCTACAATCAGTTTTTCAAATTCTGAAATGGATTTACAAGCAATCATTTCATCTGTAATTTCTGAAACTCTTTTAATTTCTTCTGCTAATTTTCCTTTTAATTCTTTGTACCGCTGAATCCCTTTTTTAGAATCTTGCTTACTATTTAAATGCACAAAAAATAACTGATCCGTAAAACTTGGGTTGAATTCTACAATCTCAACCTTCGGGGTGCGATGACTGAGCGGTTCCGAAAGTTTTCGGAACGAAGTCATATCCAATTGATATGAAATCGGCAAATCATTTTGCGCACAAGCAATATCATAACCACTTCCGCCAAACGAATTTTGCAACAATTCAAACGCATCTACATTTGCCCATTGTGCAATATTATTTATCAAAGTAGATGAAGTTCCCAATCCCCAATCTCTTGGAAAAGTTAGATTTGTTTTTACTAAAAATCCTTCCTCAGAAACTAAAAAATCAGGATTCATTTTTTTAGCTACTAATAAAATCTTTTGAAGCGTCTGTGCAATCGATTCTTTTGAATCTTCAGAATTAGTATCAAAAGTTTCATTGACTATCCGTAAATCTGGCAATCTGAATTCAGCTTGAAACCAACAATTTCTAGCAACATCAAAGCTCTCCCAAATCAAACTCGTTTCTTTTATTTTTTCAACAATTAAATCTTGCCCAAACCTGGTTGGTATCGCCAAGGCTTTGGAACCATCAAGAACTAAGTATTCTGAGGTTAGGAGGAGTTTTCCGTTTGAGTTATATTTTTTCATTTATTCTCATTCCTGCCATTTCGATAGCTATCGGATCAGGAATCTGATTTATTTTTATTCTGGATTCCTGCCTTCGCAGGAATGACAGTGTTACTTTTTCTTCAAATTATTATAAGCATCAACCACCGCGCTATGCGACACTTGTTTGTTCTCAAAATAATTCAACAAATAATTCTTTTCTTCTTCCGAGGCATCCAATTGTTTGATGATATTCGACAGGTGCATCTTCATGTGTCCGTGTTGAATCCCGGTTGTTGTCAACGCACGTAAGGCAGCAAAATTTTGCGCCAATCCTGCCACAGCAATAATCTCCATTAATTCTTTTGCTGATGGATTTCCTAACATCTCCAACGATAATTTCGCCAAAGGGTGAATCCCAGTTAAGCCGCCAACCGTTCCTAGTGCTAACGGAATTTCAATCCAAAATTTAAAAATACCATCTTTAATTTCGCAATTGGTTAAACTTTTATATTGTCCACTTCTCGATGCATACGCATGCGCCCCAGATTCTATCGCTCTAAAATCATTTCCTGTTGCTAAAACCACCGCATCAATTCCGTTCATAATTCCTTTATTATGCGTCACCGCTCTATGAGGCTCTACGTTTGCGATGTCAACTGCCTGTTTAAATTTTTGGGCGTACATCTCTGAATTCTCCTGATATAATTTCTCAACAGGGCAACTCACCTCAGCACGTACCAAACATTCGGGAACATAATTAGACAAAATACTCATCACAACTTCAACCTGTGAATTTGATTTTTTAAACTCATTTGCAATTGCTTCTAAACACGAATTGATAAAATTTGCACCCATCGAATCGACGGTTTCAAAAGTAACATGGAGTTGGTAATAATTATCTAATTCGGATGTTTTGCTTCGCAATTCGATGTCTAAAATTCCACCTCCACGGGTGCGCATATTTTTTGTGAAGGAATCCGTCGACGCAAWTAATTTTGATTTTGATTTTTCGAAATAATTTTTCAATGCTGTAAAATCACCATCAAACATAAAGTGAACTTGGCCAATTTTTGTGGTGGATAAAACCGTAGCTTTGAACCCACCCCTTGTGCTCCAAAACTTAGCAACCAAAGATGCTGCAGCGACTACTGAGCTTTCTTCAACCACCATCGGCACCACATATTCACGATTGTTTATGACAAAATTTGGAGCCACACCATAAGGTAAATAAAAATTTGAAATGGTATTTTCAATAAAGTCATCGTGTAGGTCTTGGAGGATTTTATCTGAATTCCAATACTGACTCAACGTATTTGAAGCTGCTGTTGAATCGTCAAAAAAAGTAGTTGTTATCCAATCAATTTTTTCTTGTTTGGTGAATTTCGAAAATCCAGTAATGGTTTTACTCATGTTGCTTTTTGATATAATTTACGCACAAAGATACTTGAAAATCATTGTAAAAAAATGACTACTTTTATAATCTATATTTCTATTATGCAAATTTCATTCAACACTAAAGAAGAAAGCAATAAAATTCAAGAAGATGCTTTTTTAAAATTATCGAAAGAAGAGAGAGTTCGTCGATTTTTTTATTTGGTATCTAGAATTAATGAATTCCCTACAAAAGCTACGAAAAAGAAATCTGATAATCTTATAATTCCTGAATAAAATGCGTTGGGAAGAAAAAGTCCATCAACAATTACAAAACATCTCCATAAAATTTTCTCCATATGATTTGGATTTAGAGTTAATCACGCGATTTTCGGTCAACAAATCTTTTAACGAAGCTTACAAAGAAAGTGAAGAAGTTATTATTAAAGACAATCCTTTTTTAAGATGGCGCGTATTATCTCTAGACGATTTGATAATCAGCAAAATTAAAGCAGGAAGACCTAAAGATTTATTGGATATTCAAAAACTAAAACAAATAAAAGATAATCCTTAAATAATACCTATTTTTATCACCTTTAAAAAACTGCTCAAAAAAAGATTTTAAATTTTTAATAACTTAATAACTACATTTTAAATTATGTCAGATACTGCTTTAAAWSSYMRTYWNANANNASWWHWBKNBKCACNNYYWATTNGMTTMTWYMTTNWGTTTKWTWSWKAGATTTTAAAAGAAAAGAAAGCTCTTTTTCCTCTTTGGCATCTGGAATTAACATTAAAACTATTAATGGTGCTATAATTACAAATAAGATAATCATTGCAATATTTAAATTTGAGCCTAGCGTATTAACTGTT
>NVSL01000072.1 GCA_002401215.1 Flavobacteriaceae bacterium
GGGCCAATGGTTTTACCTGCGCCCGATGCGGCTAAGCTGGATGGCTATAGCGATATAATCTCCAAATCTGTTGCGGAATTTGTTGCCGATTATACGGATTATTTCACAACCAATGATTGCAACACCTTATCAATTGATTTCTGACCTCTAAAAGAAACCTCGGCTTTATCAGCATACAACTTCCAATTACTCACAACGTCTTTTACTTGAGCAATAATATCCTTTCCTTTTTTTATCGAAAAATGACTTGCCAATTCTAATAATTCTTTTGTTCCAGGATCAATACCGTTTCCAGAACAGGTAGTACTATGCTGCCCTTGCGAAGATGAAGAAAAAGTTAAATCATAAGAAGGAGCAAAACTCCACACCCCTTTTTCGTCCATCAAAAAAGCAAAGTTTTTAGAATGATCATCTCTATTATGAGCAAAAATATTGAAACTTGCTTGCCTTAAAATTTGCTCATGCACTTGTGCACTCCCAACAAGTTCAGACCCTTGTTGCATTATAGTTCCATAATCTATTTGACTCTGCTGATAATTATCATGCAATAATCCTGCAACAGAAATCATGTGTAATCTGTTAGTACCAATTCTATCAAAACGTTTTGTTCCAAAATAAGTTTTTCCAGATTTTCCATGAAATAGTTTACACGTACTCATTTTTAAACCAGCATCTAACGCCATATAATAATAGGCCATTTCAATGTTTGCAATTTCATTTGAATCAACCGTAGCTGCAAATTTTAAAATCCAATTTTCATAACCACCTGTAAAAATGGAATTATCATAAATTAGTGTATCAGCAGCCTTATTATAACTCGCATATATTTTCGGTCTTGCACCTCCAGGGCTTCCTCCATACTCAAATAACTGGTCAATTATTTTGCTACTTTCTCCTTTCAATACTTCACTAATATTGCTGTACAGATTATCTAAATCAACCTCAACATTCTTCTCACCTCTATTGTTTGACGGACGATAAATCAACGCCCCAAGTCCATTAGCACCAACATAAGACAATTGATCTAAGGAGTTTATATTCTCTAAAATAAGTCCTTTTGAATTCAGATACCTCCGCAATAATAATTGTCCCCATGCATCTGGTAAGGAATCAGAAAACACCCCAAACAAACCACCAAAGGGAACCCTTGGGTTCTCCTGAATACTCGCATCAAATTTTAATTTGAAAGGAGAAATATTATAACCCGTTTTTAAATAATCATCAGCATATTTAAACAATACTGATGAACCATCTAATACCAACTGTCCTAATTGAATTTCTTCCTTAGAAAATTTTATAAATATGTCTAGTTTCGCAATACTCATCTTTTTAAATATCAAACAATTTTGATTTATTTTCATAATCAGCAACTTTCAAAATTGCCTCTAATTCGTTTAATCTACCCAATGCATTGCACAATTTCAGAAAAGATTCTAAAGAGATAATTCCTGTAGATTCAAATTTTTTGATGGACGCATAGGCCACCCCAGACTTATCGGACAATTTTTTTTGAGTCAGTTTTTTTTGCTTGCGAAGTATCCTTGTTTTCTTTGCTAATAATTGCATTACTTCATTAGCTGTACTATTCATTCCGTATTTATTCATATAGCTACTATAATAGCCAAATATACAATATATAGTTAAAAATAGCTACTATAATAGATGCAAATAAACTTTACAAGATTAAATCATCAAGACATAGAATAAGGTTTCTTTTCTCTTTTGATGTAGAATATAGATAAAGCTCTCACCTCAACCCATCAATCTTATCCTGAAATATTTCTAAAAATTTCCCCACATGATATCCATCCATCAAAGCATGATGCACCTCTATAGAAAAGGGCATTTTCTTAACAGCATTTTCTTCAAAATATTTCCCAAATACAAATTTAGGAATACCACTACTTCCTCTTTCAATATTTTGCGCATGTTTAAAACTTGTAAAAGATGTCCACGGAATAAACGAACAGTAAATTACATTTTCCAAATTCTTATTCGAATCAAAACGCCTATTTTCTTTTTGCTTTTGAAGTGTTCGTTTTCCCTTTTTATCAAAATCAAAAATAGAATTCTTCCGATTAAAGTAACAAAAGGAGAAGGTATTATCATCATGTAAAACTGTTGAACCAATATCAATAGAATCAAACTCCACAACAGTATTATCAATAATTCTTAAACGGAATTCCAACATCTCATTGGCAGATTCTCCCGCGAGATATAAACATCCTAAGAAAAAAGAAAGCTCATTTTTCTTACAATATTGATATAGGTTTGTAACGTTTAGCTGTGTTGTTAAGTTAAAAAATGGGTCTTCGTAATTTTTAAAAAATTCATATTGAGTCTTTCTATTCCACGAATCTGTATCAAATTTTTTCATCTAAAACTCCTCCTTAGAATTCACCGTATAGGTATGCCATTTTTCTAAACACTTGGTAATATCTTCGGGCACTTCAGAAGTAAATCGCATAAWCTTACCCGTAGTTGGGTGGGTAAATCCTAATGATTTTGCATGTAGCGCCTGCCTTGGCAACACCTTAAAACAGTTATCTACAAACTGTTTGTATTTTGTAAATGTTGTTCCTTTTAAAATTGCATCACCACCATAACGTTCATCGTTAAAAAGCGTGTGACCTATATATTTAAAGTGCGCTCTAATTTGATGTGTGCGTCCTGTTTCTAATTTACACTMCACCAAAGTGACATAACTAAATCGCTCTAAAACTTTAAAATGAGTAACAGCGTGCTTGCCAAAATCACCTTCAGGAAACACATTCATCTGCAAGCGATTCTTTAAACTGCGTCCTATATTCCCTTCAATTCTCCCTTCCTCTTCTTCTATATTCCCCCACGCTAACGCAATATATTTACGTTCAGTTGTACGGTCATAAAACTGTTTCGACAAATGCGCCATGGCATATTCTGTCTTGGCAACTACCAACAATCCGCTGGTATCTTTATCAATTCTATGTACCAAACCTGGGCGTTCGCTACTATTGGTTGGTAGGTTTGCTATGTGATGAATTAGTGCGTTTACCAAAGTCCCAGAATAGTTTCCATGACCCGGATGCACCACCATTCCCGCAGCTTTATTCACCACAATTACAGCGTCATCTTCATACACAATATCGATTGGGATATCCTCAGCAACCAATAAATTTTCATGCGGCGGATGTGCTAAAACAACGCGCACCACATCATTTGGTTTTACTTTATAATTCGATTTTACAGGAGCATCGTTAACTAAAACATTCCCTGCTTTTGCTGCTTGTTGAATTTTATTTCGAGTTGCATTTTCAATAAAATTCATTAAGAATTTATCAACCCTTAAAGGTTCTTGCCCCTCATGAGCCACATATTTAAAATGCTCGTACAACTCTTCATTTTCTATTTGATCGTCTTCCTTCATTATCAAAAATTATCTTTTTTTATAAACGTTTCTATCTCCTCCATCACCCAATTTTAATTCTAACAATGAATTCCTCGGAAGCAAATCACCTTCCATAATTGGCTTGCCTTTAAAATACAAACCACGCACCACATCTTTGGCAATATCTTTTACATATTTTGGATTATTTCCAACCCTAAATCCAACTGCTCTCAATGTAGCTTCGGCATTTCTTCTAGGTTTTGCAAACACATTTGGGATTGCAATATTTTGATAAGTAGGTCTGTTTATTTTTAAATAAATACGCCTTTTTTCTTTTACAAAATCTCCTGCTTCGGGATGTTGCTCAATAACAGAAAGTGGTGGGTACTCAGGATTGAAATTTGTTGAATCTATAATTTCTGCTTTTAAATTTAACTCATCTAAAACAGTTGTCACTTCAGATATTGTAAGTTTTGATAAATCTGGAACTTGTATTTTTTGATCGTGATTTGTAGTCACATCCAACCATTTTGTCAATAAAAATAGCAACAAAACCACCCCAATAATTGCTATAATTAACTGCTTTAAAAAAGCCTTGCTCTTTATAAAATTAAATAAACTCATATCCTCTTTAGTTTCAACAAAGATATAAAACGTAAGAGCTAACTTTAAATTATATTTGATTTAATTCTTTTCGTACTTTTGTTTTGATTGAATCTTTTTATAATGAAAAAAAATATTGCCGTAGTGATGGGCGGATACTCATCAGAATATAAAATTTCTCTAGAAAGCGGATCCGTAGTTTGCAAACATTTGGATAAAGAGTTGTACGCAGTTTTTGCTGTCCATATTTTTAAAGACAAGTGGGTTTTAGTTGATGGTGATTCAGAATACCCTATTAATAAACACGATTTTTCAGCGTTGGTTGAGGATGAAAAAATAACATTCGATTGTGTTTTTAATGCGATTCATGGTGCTCCCGGAGAAGACGGACAACTACTTTCTTATTTAGAATTGTTAGGGATTCCGCATACTTCATCGCCTGCATATCAAATGTCGATTACTTTTAATAAGCGCGATTGTTTGAGTATTGTAAAACCGTACGGAATTAAAACCGCCGAATCTTTTTACCTAAATTTAGGTGACAAAATCAATGAAAATAAAATAGTAAACAAAGTAGGATTACCCTGTTTTGTTAAAGCAAATAAAGCTGGTAGCAGTTTCGGAATATCAAAAGTGTATAAAAAAGAATTGCTAAAAGATGCGATTGAAAATTCTTTTAAAGAGGATGATGAAATAATAATCGAATCGTTTTTAGACGGAAAAGAAGTTTCTGTWGGTGTGATTAATTACAAAAACAAAACAACTGTTTTACCAATTACAGAAATCGTTTCGGAAAATGATTTCTTTGATTACGAAGCAAAATACCAAGGAAAATCTCAGGAAATTACTCCTGCAAGATTGACTGAAAAAGAAGAAAAACGAATAAGAGAAGTTGCCAAAAAAGCCTATGAAGTTTTACGAATGAGCGGGTTTTCTAGAAGTGAATATATTCTGATTGATGGCGAACCTCACATGATTGAAATGAATACCGTACCGGGAATGACGAATGAAAGTATTTTACCACAACAAGCAAAAGAAGCTGGAATCAGCCTAAAAGAGTTGTTTGGAAATGCTGTTGAAATGGCGCTTGTTAATTAATAAGGCAAAAGGAATAATTAAGAGTGAATAATGTCATTCCGACATAACGACAATAGGAGTGACGAGGAATCTAAATCAGTGTAAATCAAAAAAAATCAGCGTACGCTGCGCTCTAATAAATCAAAAAACCAACACTATGAAACGAGCAGTTTTCCCAGGATCATTCGACCCAATTACAAATGGGCACGTAGATATTATCAAAAGAGCGATTCCGCTTTTTGACGAAATTGTAATTGCAACAGGCATCAATGCCGATAAAAAATACATGTTTTCTTCAGAGCAGCGACAAGCATTTATTGAAGAAACTTTTAGTGATGAACCTAAAATAAAAACAGAAACTTATAAAGGGCTGACGGTTGATTATTGTNAAAAAAATCGATGCTACATTTATTTTACGTGGATTGAGAAACCCCGCCGATTTTGAGTTCGAAAAAGCTATCGCACAAACCAATAGAAAACTATCGGGTATCGAAACTGTATTCTTATTGACAAGTGCCGAAACTTCATTTATTAGCTCAAGTATTGTTCGTGATATTTTGAGAAATAATGGCGATGTGAGTGTGTTAGTTCCAAGTACTGTCATCAAATAAATTGTAGYGATGAAAAAATATTTAATTCCTTTTTTTAGTTTTTTTTTATGCTTCACAATCTCTGCTCAGGAAGAAGAGGAAAGTTACGAAACTGTATTTGAAATTAGTAAAAGTGATAGTACCGCTACTTATGAGCAAACTATCAAATACTATAAAAAGCTAGCAAAAAACTACGACGAAATAAAAATTCAAGAAGTTGGAATGACAGATGCTGGCAAACCACTTCATCTTGTTTTGTTTGATGCTGATAAAAATTTTAATCCCTTAGAAACTCGTAAAAACACCATCTTAATTAATAACGGAATTCACCCTGGAGAACCCGATGGAGTTGATGCGAGTATGTTATTTTTAAGAGATTTGGTGCAAAGCGATTCCCTCAAAAAAAAGTATGAACAAATTATTATTGCTATCATCCCGATGTATAATATTGGTGGCAGTCTGAATCGAAATTCTACAACAAGAGTCAATCAAAATGGACCTTTAGAATATGGATTTAGAGGCAATACGCATAACTTTGATTTGAATCGAGACTTTATCAAAAATGACACGAAAAATGCTGCCGCTTTTGCCAAAATTTATCACCTAGTAAACCCCGATGTTTTTATCGATAATCATGTGAGCAATGGTGCCGATTATCAATATACACTCACACATTTATTTACCCAGCACAATAAATTAGGAGGTAATTTAGGGAAGTTTTTAAAAGATGATATGATTCAGAATATTGAGCGAAATCTAAAAAACAAAGACCTTATTATTACACCTTATGTCAATGTTTTTAATGAGGTTCCTGAAAAAGGTTTTTCGCAATTTTTTGATTCACCAAGATATTCTACCGGATACACYTCTTTGTTTAATTCCTTAGGTTTTATGGTAGAAACTCACATGCTAAAACCATATAAAGATAGGGTTGAACATAATTACGAATTGCTATTTACAACCCTTGATTTTTTAAAATTATACGGATATGAAGTCAAGCACCTCCGTCAAAAAGCGGTGGAAGAACTACTTTTAAAAGAGACGTACTCTATTCAATTTAAAATTGACAGCATGCAATTTTCAACTTTGAGTTTTCATGGTTATAAGGGCGAATTTATCAAAAGTGAAGTGACTGGTTTAAAGCGTTTAAAATACGACCGCACAAAACCATTTACCAAAAGTATTTCCTATTACGATCAATTTAAATCAACCAAAGAAATTCCGATTCCGAATTTTTATGTGGTTCCGAAAAGATTGGAAAAAGTGGTGAAATTATTACGTCAAAATAGAAYACTTATGTTGCCTTTAAAAGAGGATACTGAAATGCAAGTTGAAGCATATCGCATTGACAAATACGAAASWSWAAAKTCWCMAKWMKMWWWYYATTATTTACATTTCAATACCGAAGTGACTTCAACGACTATCATACAACAATTTAAGAAAGGCGATTTTCTTGTACCAACAAATCAACCTGGATTAAAATATTTATTAGAAACTTTAGAACCCGAAGCAACTGATTCCTTTTTTAACTGGAATTTCTTTGATATTATTCTACAGAGAAAAGAGTATTTCTCTCCTTATGTTTTTGAAGATATTGCTAAAGAAATTCTAGATAATAACCCAGAATTAAAAATGAAACTCGATCTTAAAAAAGAATATGATTCAGATTTTGCTAAAGACTCTTATGCGCAATTAGATTTTATTTATCAGCATTCAAAATATGCAGAAAAGAGTTTTATGCACTACCCTATTTACCGAATTTTAAAATAAGATGCAAAACTGGATTTCAAAATTACAAGCGTTTGAAGCGGCTAATATTCCGATTGCCCTCATCACCGTGACCAAATGTTTGGGGTCAACTCCATGCACAATCGGAGCTCGAATGATCGTTACTTTTGATAAAAAAGTCTATGGAACTATTGGTGGTGGGAAACTTGAATTTACTGCAATTGATACAGCAATTATCGCCATCAAAAATAATAAAATTTCTGAACTTGCTTTTACATTGGGACCCGAAACCGAACAATGTTGTGGCGGTAAAGTTGAACTAATTATTGAACCTATGAATCAATCTCCAGAATTATATATTTTCGGTGCAGGCCATATTGGCGTTGAATTATGCAACATATTAAAAGATACTCCTTTTAAAATTACCMTMYWARMTAWTWRAKWWARTWRGSKMKAWAMRYKRRMYWTAAWTKAWAATATTWYTYWTWMWWWWAWWRAWYWTKATTTGTACAAATCGACTATCAAATGGGGTGCGAATTGCTACATCGTAATTATGACCCACGACCACAAATTAGATTTTGAAATTACTGCTTTGGCGTTGGAATCTGAAACTAAATACATCGGACTTATCGGTAGTAAAACTAAAAAAGTTCGGTTTAACAATCTCTTAAAAAAAGAGCTGAATATTGCAGATGGAATTTCAAGAGTACATTGCCCCGTTGGATTAAATATTGGTGGTAATACTCCTAATGAAATTGCTATTTCTGTTGCTGCGGAATTGTTGCAGGAGTATTATAAAAATAAAATATGAAAGGTCTCAAAACTATTAAACCAATATATCTTTACTTAATATCCGGAGTGTTTTTTATCATCTCTTACTCATTTAAAAACAACGACACAATATTATACTACCTCTTTATGGTCATTGGACTTGTTTTTTTAATTTGGGCATTTATAAAATATTATCGTAGATGATTTTTTTAACCATTAGTTGGTATTTTCTTCCAACAAAAATATTGAGATGTGCTGTTGGTGAAAAACATCAACAGAGGCAGAATCTCAGACAAGATAGTTTAAGGTAAAATCAGTGAGAATCTATTCAATCTGCGTCATTTGCTTTCTATCCACAAAAAAAGGAGCGATTTCTCACTCCTCAATTATTAATTTTTCATTATTCTTTTTTAATTATAGTACGTCATACTCACCCAATCCTTTGGTAAATTTCTCAGGATTTTCTACTAAATGATAACGTGGGTCATCAATCGCTTCAATAATAATTTCTTTAAATTTAGGATCTGCTTTATTCAATAATATTTTACAATCTTCGCTTAAATGTTTTAGATGAACTGTTTTTCCTTCAGCTTCATATTTTTTTACCAAATTCAAAATAGCTTCAAATGCCGAGTGATCACTCACTCTTGACTCTACAAAATCAATTTCTATTTTAGTTGGATCCCCTTTTATATCAAACTTTTCGTTGAAAGCGGAGATAGATCCGAAGAACAAAGGCCCCCAGATTTCATATACTTTCGTGCCATCTTCTTTCACTCTTTTTCTTGCACGAATTCGTTTTGCATTTTCCCAAGAAAAAACCAATGCACTAACAATCACTCCAGAAATTACGGCGATTGCCAAATCAAAAATCACGGTTAATGACGAAACTAAAATCAATACAAATAAATCTGTTTTCGGAATTTTATTGATGATTCTAAAACTAGACCATGCGAAGGTTCCTATCACTACCATAAACATTACACCTACCAACGCTGCGATTGGAACTTGCTCTATCAATCCTGATGCAAACAAAATAAATGCTAACAAAGTTAGTGCTGCTACAATTCCTGAAAGTCGTGTTCTACCACCTCCTTTTATATTGATAATCGATTGCCCAATCATGGCACATCCACCCATTCCACCAAACAATCCGGTAACGATATTCGCGCCACCTTGCGCTATACATTCACGGTTTCCATTTCCACGTGTGTCGGTTAATTCGTCAATTAAATTCAAGGTCATCAAAGATTCAATCAAACCAATTGCTGCTAAAATCAGCGCATACGGACCAATAAACCAAAGTGTTTCTAAGTTCATCGGAATCTTAGAGAAAGTTTCTAAATGCGGTACCGGGAAACCTCCTTTTAAACCTTCTCCTCCACCATCTCTAATAAATGATCCTACGGATGCTACATCTAAATGTCCAAAAATTACGATTCCGGAAACGACTAATATTGCGATTAATGCTTCAGGTAATTTTGATAATTTTTTAATTTTTGGCAATCCCCACATAATTAACATGGTGAGTGCCACCAAGCCTAACATCATCCAAAAACTTGTGTCGTGGTCTTCTGGAAACATCCCCAATTGAGAAGTGAATATTACAATTGCTAATCCGTTTACAAACCCCATCATTACAGGGTGTGGAATCAATCTGACAAACTTTCCTAATTTTAAAACTCCCGCCATCATTTGGATGAATCCCATCAAAATAACGGTGGCAAATAAATAATACAATCCGAGGTTTTCGCCTTCAGCTCCCATCGCATTTCCTTCGGATACCAAAGAAACCATTACTACTGCTAAGGCTCCTGTTGCTCCGGAAATCATTCCAGGTCTTCCACCAAAAGCAGCTGTAATTATCCCAACCATAAAGGCGGCATACAAACCA
This sequence comes from Flavobacteriaceae bacterium, assembly GCA_002401215.1. Taxonomy (GTDB): domain Bacteria; phylum Bacteroidota; class Bacteroidia; order Flavobacteriales; family Flavobacteriaceae; genus Urechidicola. The sequence continues at coordinate 10,031 of NVSL01000072.1, forward strand.
ACTAATGGATCAACTCCTGCCACAAAAGCAAAAGCGACTGCCTCTGGAACCAATGCTAATGCAACTGTAATTCCGGAGAAAATATCGTTTCGTGCGTTTGTAACTCTCTTACGTATAAATTTTTCCATGGTGGTTTATCTTAAATTTTTCAAGCGGCAAAAATAGTGTTTTAATTTATTGGAACTGCAAACTGTGACTGCAAACTAAAACAACAAACTAATATTACCATACGTATTCTCCAAGGCTTCATTTACTTCCTGCAGATTCTTAAAAACCACCTGCGTAATATCTTCTTCTAATTGAGGTGTTAAGTCATCCGTAAAATCAGTTTTCATGGCATACCAATGGGTGATTTTTAAAACTTCGCGGTCGTTTCTTTGGAAAATATGATAGGTTTTCTGGAGTTTCTTTTTGATCGTTAAACCTGAAATTCCACACTCCTCTTCTACTTCTCTGATGGCTGCTTCTTTTTTCTTTTCTCCTTTTTCGATTTTCCCTTTGGGTAAATCCCATTTGTCTAATCGGTAAATAAACAAGGTTTCATCATTTTGATTGGTCACCAAACCACCTGCAGCTTTTTCGATTTTAAAGAACCATTTAAACTCTTTCCACAAGGTTTCTAAATCCACATGAAACAAAAATATTTCTGAATGTTTTTTAGCTTTTGCGGTTTTTAAAACGGCTTCTATCGTAACATCATCCTTATAAAAAAAACTATTTTTTGATAAATTTTTAAGATTATCCGTTAAGTAAATGGGAACATCGTCCACAAAAATTGTATACATTTGCAACATGATTTTAAACAAAGATACTGCAAAAAAAACTGCTGAATTATTGCTTCAAATAAAAGCAATAAAATTGCAGCCTAACGATCCATTTACATGGGCATCTGGATGGAAATCTCCAATATATTGTGACAACAGGACAACACTTTCATTTCCAAAAATCAGAACATATTTAAGGCAAGAACTCGCCAAAATAGTCATCTGTAAATACGGAAAACCAGATGTAATTGCTGGGGTTGCAACTGGGGCAATTGCCATAGGAGTTTTGATTGCCGAAGAGTTGGGAGTGCCTTTTATTTATGTACGTCCGGAGGCTAAAAAACACGGGCGTCAAAACCAAGTTGAGGGGTATTTAGAAAGTGGATCTAAWGTGGTGGTTATCGAAGATTTAATCAGCACAGGAAAAAGTAGTTTGAACGCCATTAAAGCGTTAAAAAAAGAAAATGTAACTGTAAAAGGTATGGTGGCAATTTTTACATACGGATTTGAAATTGCAGATGAAAATTTTAAAAATGACAACATAGAATTGACAACTTTAAGTGATTACAATGCGTTGTTAGAACAGGCGAATGACACTAAATATATTTCGGAAAAAGATTTAACGACTTTACAAAGCTGGAGAGAGAATCCGAGCGAGTGGAATCAATAAAGCCCCATTGTCCTTTGGACAATTCCCCTAAGGGGAAAATTTAACTCATATAAATTATAGAATTTAGAAATAACATGAATTTAGAAACACAAAAAGTAACGGTACAAAAATCTTCAAAAGATATATTTGAATTTTTAACCAAGCTAGACAATTTTGAAGGTTTAATGCCAGAGAGTAAAGAGAAGTTTGAAGTTGATGGGGATTCCTTTATTTTTGGATTGAAAGGAATGCCAGAAATAAGATTGGTTTTAAAAGAAAAAGTAGAACAATACAAAGTGAGTACAAACTCACAAACATTATCATGAATGATAGAAAAAACATAGACAGACTCTTCCAAGAGAAGCTTAAAGATTTTGA
>NVSL01000073.1 GCA_002401215.1 Flavobacteriaceae bacterium
TTGATGCACATTGTTTTTCCGAGTGCATTAAAAATCATTTTTGCAGATTCAATGTTTTTCATTCCATTTTTATTGGCGCTCAAGCAAGTCATAGATTGAGAAACTGAAATTGCAGTATTTGGCATAGATCTGATAACTGCGGTTCCTTTTGGTAATTTTTTTTCAATCTGTAAAATAGGTCTTCCAGTAATTACAGAAATCACCGTATGTTTTTTTGGATCAATTTCAGATTTAATAGTTTTTAAAACTCCTTCTAAATGATTTGGTTGCACCGCCAAAATAATAATATCTGAGTTTTTTACGGCCTCATTATTATCCGAAGTAATCGTCACATTTGGGATGTTTTCAAAAGAACTCAATGTGCTGGTATTTCGTTTTGAAAGGTATAAAGAGTCAAATTTTATTGTGTCTTCACTTAAAATTCCGAGAGCGATTGAGTATCCTAAATTTCCTACTCCGATGATTGCTATTTTCATAATATTTCTTTTATTGTTTCGTCACTTCGAGTGATTTTAATTTTTGGATTCAAATTATATCGAGAAGTATGTATTGTTCTCTATACAATTTTTTTCCTCTGTCAAAAAATCACTCGAACTGACGTTTTCGATTTGCTAAAAATAGGTTGCTTTTAAATTCAGACCTAAGTTTTCTTCCAACCCAAATACGAGATTCATATTCTGAATTGCTTGCCCCGATGCTCCTTTTAATAAATTGTCAATCACCGATGTAATCAATAATTTATTTCCGTGTTTTTGCAAATGGATAAAACAATTATTTGTATTTACTACTTGTTTTAAATGAATTGGTGTTTTACTGATATGCGTAAAAATTGCATCTTCATAAAATTTTTCATACAGTTCAAAAGCTTCTTCAATCGAGCCTTCAAAATCTGTATAGATTGAAGCGAAAATTCCACGACTAAAATTCCCTCTATTCGGAATAAAAATTAACTCCTTATCAAAATTATTTTGAAGTGATTTTAAACTTTCTCTAATCTCTCCTAAATGCTGATGCGTAAATGCTTTGTACACCGAAAAATTATTATCTCTCCAGCTAAAATGAGTTGTTGCTCCGGGCGAAACTCCAGCCCCAGTAGCTCCTGTAGTTGCATTTGTGTGGATGTCATTTTTTAACAACCCGCTTTTTGCAAGAGGTAAAATAGCTAATTGAATCGCCGTTGCAAAACAACCCGGATTTGCAATATTGTTCGCTTTTTCTACAGCGTCTTTATTGATTTCTGGCAATCCGTACACGAATTCTTTCCCTTCAAAAATAGCATCATTATTTAGTCTAAAATCATTGCTTAAATCGATGATTTTTGTATCCTCAGAAAACGAATTGTTTTGTAAAAATGACGTAGAATTGCCATGTCCTAAACATAAAAAAACTACATCCACATCCGAATTTATTTTATCAGAAAAAGACTGTTCGGTCTGTCCTAATAAATCTTGATGCACCTCATAAATTTTATTTCCGGCATTCGAAGTGCTAAAAACAAAATCAATTTTTACCGCTGGATGATTGATTAATAATCTAATTAATTCTCCAGCCGTGTAACCTGCGCCACCTATAATTCCTGCTTTTAACATGACTTATTTGTTGTTTACGTGATTGAATATTTTTCCTTGATTCGATAAGATTTTGATAAATCCTTTTGCTTCATCAGCAGTCCAACCTTTGTTCATTTCTCCATAGGTTCCGAATTTCGCATTCATCAAATCGTGCTTCGATTCGATGCCGTTAATTGTAAATCTGTACGGATGTAAACTCACAAAAACATCACCCGAAACATTCTTTTGAGTATCTTCTAAAAAGACCTCAATATTCCGCATCACTTCATCTAAATATTGACCTTCGTGGAGTAGCATTCCATACCAATTTCCCAACTGTTCTTTATGATGTTGCTGCCATTTTGTAAGTGTGTGTTTTTCCAAAGTATGATGTCCTTTGATGATAATCAGCGAAGCAGCAGCCTCAAAACCAACCCTTCCTTTGATACCGATAATAGTATCGCCAACGTGTACATCTCTACCAATTGCAAACTTAGAAGCCATTTTTTCTAGCTTGATAATATTGTTTACAGGAGTGTCATTTTCTCCGTTGATTGCAGTCAATTCTCCTTTAGTAAAAGTCAATTTTACTTGCTCAGAATCCGTTTTTTCTAGCTGACTTGGGAAGGCGTAATCGGGTAAAAATTTATCAGAAGTTAAGGTTTCTTCACCTCCAACACTCGTCCCCCAAAGTCCTTTATTGATGGAGTATTTTGCTTTCTTCCAAGGCAAGTCCAAACCATTTTCTGCTAAATAATCAATCTCAACTTGTCTCGATAATTGCTTGTCTCTAATAGGTGTGATGATTTCAATTTCTGGAGCGATAATTTGAAAAATCAAATCAAATCTCACTTGGTCATTTCCTGCACCGGTACTTCCATGAGCGATATATTTTGCATCAATACTTTTTGCATAATTCACAATTTCTATTGCCTGAATAATTCTTTCGGCACTCACAGAAAGTGGGTAGGTATTATTTTTTAATACATTTCCGAAGATTAAATACTTGACAACTTTAGAATAAAATGTCTCGATTGCGTTGATTGATTTGTAAGAAGTTGCTCCTAATTCAATCGCTTTACTACCGATTTCTGTAATTTCTTTATCCGAAAATCCACCGGTATTTACACTCACTGCATGAACTTCATAACCTTCTTCTTTCGATAAATATTTTGCGCAGTAAGAGGTGTCCAACCCTCCGCTATATGCYAAAACTAATTTTTTGCTCATTTTATTTTTCGCCCTTTTTTTGCTTCAGGGACTTTTTTAAAAACAATGCTTGTTTAATATTTTTCAACCGTGTCCACACTTTTTTGTTGAATGGATGTTCGTGAACTTCTTCTGTAATAATTTCTTTTTTAGGATCGTGAAGCATCCCAGTACACAGGCACATTTTGTGTTCTTTTAATTTTAAAATTTCATAGTTGGTACAGGTTTCGCATCCTGCCCAAAAGTTGGCATCATCGGTCAATTCAGAAAAGGGAACGGGTTTGTATCCTAAATCAGAATTGATTTTCATAACTGCCAATCCAGTTGTGATTCCGAATATTTTGGCGTCGGGAAATTTTTCTAAAGAGTAATCAAATATTTTCTTTTTGATTTTTTTTGCCAATCCTTGATTTCTAAAATCAGGATGTACAATCAATCCAGAATGTGCTACGTGTTTTCCGTGATCCCATCTTTCGATATAACAAAATCCTGCAAATTTTTCACCTTTAAAGGCAACAACAGCATTGTTGTTTTCTAGTTTTGTGATGATGTATTCTTCGGTTCTTCGAGCAATACCAGTTCCTCTTTGTGTGGCGGATGCTTCGATGGTTTCGCAAATATCTTTGGCGAATCTAATATGTGATATATCAGCGACTACAATTTTCATTGTAATTGATTTTTAAAATTATAAAATGTGAATGTGTCTTTTTTTGAATGCGGAATTGGACTCACCTAATTCCATGAAATATAGTAACCCTTACGGGCGACGACGTAAGCGAGGAAAGAATGTGCGTGTATGTATGTKMKCYMAWTWSWMRTWRYMMWAWKRCKASYMYAYWWWWTWWYGWAAAAATTMTYWTCAACAAAAATTAATTATTATTACATATAGTTTAAGGAATTGTTAAAAGTGATAAAAAAACCTCAATAATGTTTGTTTAGAATAAAATTGATTTTATCTTTGCGGCATCTTAATAGAGAAAATGAATTTTAATCGCGCACATCGTCATCATTTTACCCTTACCAATCAGGTGAGTTTATGATGTTGTGATTTAAAAATTAAACATATATCTAAAACCCGTCTGAATGTTCAGGCGGGTTTTTTTGTAATCCATTTGAAAGTTTAGACATAATTATTGAAACATGAATAGATTAAAAATAGCAGTTCAGAAATCAGGAAGATTGAATCAAGATTCTTTAAAATTATTAAAGGATTGTGGCATTTCTATCGATAACGGAAAAGATCAATTAAAGGCAGATGCTCGAAACTTCCCATTGGAGGTTTTGTATTTGAGAAATGGTGATATTCCTCAGTATTTAAGGGATGGAGTGGTTGATATTGCAATTATTGGTGAGAATGTGATCATTGAAAAAGGGCAGGATTTAATCACCTTAGAAAAGTTGGGATTCTCTAAATGTCGCGTTTGTGTGGCAGTACCAAAAGATGTTAAATATACTTCTTTAAGTGATTTGGAGGGGACTAAAATTGCAACTTCGTATCCAAATACGGTGAATCAATTTTTAAAAGAAAACAATGTAAAAGCAGAATTGCATATTATTAATGGTTCGGTAGAAATTGCTCCGAACATTGGTTTGGCAAATGCGATTGTTGATATCGTTTCGAGCGGAAGCACCTTGTTTAAAAATAATTTAAAAGAGGTTGAAACTTTGTTAACTTCAGAAGCTGTATTAGTTTCTTCTCCTTCTTTATGTGATGAAAAACAGATGATTTTAAACAAGTTGCAATTCAGAATTCAATCAGTTTTAAAAGCGCGAGATTCTAAATATGTCTTGCTAAATGCACCGAATGATAAGGTGCAAGATATCATCAAAATATTACCTGGAATGAAGAGTCCAACGGTATTGCCATTGGCTGAAGAGGGGTGGAGCTCGATTCATACCGTAATCAAAAAAGATAAATTTTGGGAAGTAATTGATGAATTGAAATTGAAAGGTGCAGAAGGAATTTTAGTTTGTCCAATTGAAAAAATGGTGATTTAATGCTGAACTAGTTTCAGTATCTGTAAGAACAATAATATGAAAATAATTAAAAATCCAAAGAGAACAGATTGGGCATCTATTTTAGAACGTCCAACTTTTACAACCGAATCTTTAGACAAAGTTGTAAATGAAGTTTTTGATGCAGTTCAAAATGAAGGCGATTCTGCCCTCAAAAAATACACACAACAATTTGACAAAGTTACGATAGATACTATTAAGGTATCTTCGGATGAAATTTTAACCTCAAAAGATTTAGTTTCTGAGGTTTTGAAGCAAGCAATTCAGTTAGCAAAAAATAATATTGAAATTTTTCACAATTCACAAAAAACAGCAAAGAAAATAATAACGACTTCCCCGGGAGTTGATTGTTGGCAAGAATCTAGAGGGATTGAAAAAGTAGGAATTTACATTCCGGGTGGCTCTGCGCCTTTATTTTCTACGGTATTGATGTTGGCAGTTCCTGCAAAAATCGCAAAATGTAAAGAGGTTATTTTATGTACACCTCCGGATAAAAATGGAAATATTCACCCTGCTATTTTATATGCTGCTAATTTATGTGGAGTAACCCAAATTTTTAAGGTTGGAGGAATTCAAGCTATCGGCGCATTGACTTTTGGCACGGAAACGATTCCGAATGTGTATAAAATATTCGGCCCTGGAAACCAATATGTAACTGCTGCAAAACAAGTTGCTTTGTCAAAAGGGATTGCGATTGATATGCCTGCGGGGCCTTCGGAATTATTGGTTTTGGCAGATGAATCTGCGATTGCTTCTTTTGTAGCATCGGATTTATTGTCGCAGGCAGAACACGGTGCCGATAGTCAGGTGATTTGTGTGTCGAAATCAGAAGAATTTTTATTTGGAGTTTTAGAAGAAATTAAGGAACAATTAGTTGAGTTGCCTAGAAGGGATCTTGCCGAAAAAGCGATTGAAAATTCTAAGTTCATTGTTTTAGAAAAAGATGCTGATATTTTAGATTTGATTAATGAATATGCTCCCGAACATTTTATTGTTGCCGTTGAAAATGAACATTTTTATTTAAACGGAATCGTAAATGCAGGTTCAGTATTTATTGGGAATTACACACCCGAAAGTGCAGGAGATTATGCAAGTGGCACGAATCATACTTTGCCAACAAATGGTTTTGCGAAATCATATAGTGGTGTGAATTTGGATGCCTTTGTAAAGAAAATAACCTTTCAGAGAATCACGAAAGAGGGAATTCAAAATATTGGAAATTCTATTGAATTGATGGCTGCAGAAGAAGGGTTGGACGCACATAAAAATGCGGTGACTTTGAGATTGGAGAGCTTGAAATAGAATAATTTTTACGGTGACTGAGCGGAGTCGAAGTCATYMAAKAAWGTTTGAAATGAAAAATAAAGAGTTTAACATATCGAATATAATTCGCCCAAACATTGCGAAATTAAAAGCCTATTCATCGGCAAGAGATGAGTTTGTAGAAGCATCTTCGGAGATGATTTTTTTAGATGCGAATGAGAATCCTTTTCAGAATGGAGTGAATCGTTATCCGGATCCGAAACAACAATCTGTAAAAGAATTGTTATCGGAGTTGAAAGGGATTCCGACTGATCAGATTCTTTTAGGAAATGGATCTGATGAAGTGTTGGATTTAATCTTTAGAGCCTTTTGTGAGCCCAAAGAAGACAATGTAATTTTGTTGCCGCCAACCTACGGAATGTATAGAGTGTTGGCAGCATTGAACGCTATTGAAACCAAAGAAGTTTTGTTATCAGATTCTTTTGATATTCGAGTAAAAGAGACTTTAGAAGTTGTAAATGAGAATTCTAAAATCATCTTTTTATGCTCACCTAACAATCCGTCTGGGAATTCTTTTTCAGCAGAAAGTATTCTGGAAATCATTGAAAATTTTAATGGATTGGTAGTGGTAGATGAAGCCTATATCGATTTTTCATCACAGCAAAGTTGGTTAGAGAAATTGGAGAAATATCCGAATTTAATTATCACGCAGACTTTATCAAAAGCCTTTGGAATGGCAGGAATCAGATTGGGAGTTTGTTATTCATCCAAAGAAATTATTGAAGTGTTGAATCGGATAAAGCCACCATATAACATAAATGAATTGACACAGCAAAGAGCCAAAGAACGCTTATTAAAATATGAAGAAGTGCAGTCAGAAATTGAATTGATTTTATCAGAAAGGAAAAAATTAGAAGAAGGATTGAAGGGGGTGAATTTCATCTCAAAAATATATAAATCTGATGCAAATTTTATTTTAGTAAAAGTGGATGATGCCAATAAAAGGTACAATCAATTGATAGAAAAAGGAATCGTTATTAGAAATAGAACAACACAGCCTTTGTGTGAAAATACATTGCGGTTGACTGTGGGAATACAGTCTGAGAATGAGAAATTGATAAAAAGCCTTTTATCAATTTCGAAATGCTGAATTTATTTCAGCAACTGTAAAAATAGTACGTGAATTTTAGTTTTTGATGTGAAAAAATATTTTGTTTACATATTGTCAAATAAAAATAGAACCGTATTATATATAGGATATACAAGTAATATTGATAGAAGATTGATGGAGCATAAAAAAGCAAATGGAACTAATTTTACAAAAAAATATAATGTTGTAGATTTAGTGTATTTAGAAACTTTTGAAGATATGACTGTTGCTAAAAAAAGAGAAAAACAATTGAAAAATTGGTATAAAGAGTGGAAATGGAATTTGATTAAGGAATTGAATCCAACCCTAAAAAATATTGAGTTAAATTAAAGAGGTCCTGAGAAAAGTTCAGGATATAGGCTTATGAAAAAAATACTATTTATAGACAGAGACGGAACCTTAGCAATCGAGCCACCAATCGATTATCAATTGGATAGTTTGGAAAAACTGGAATTTTATCCGAAGGTTTTTCAGTATTTGAGCAAAATTGCGACGGAGTTAGATTACGAATTGGTGATGGTGACCAACCAAGATGGATTGGGTACAGACTCTTTTCCTGAGGATACTTTTTGGCCAGCGCAAAATAAAGTGATTCAGGCTTTTGAAAATGAAGGAGTCGTTTTTTCTGAAGTGATTATTGATAAAACTTTTCCGCATGAAAATGCTCCAACTCGCAAACCAAGAACGGGATTGTTGACGAAATATATTAATTCTTCGGAATACGATTTAGAAAATTCTTTTGTGATTGGAGATCGATTGACAGACATCGAATTGGCAAAGAATTTAGGTGCAAAAGGAATTTTTATCAATAATGTAGATGGATTGGCAGATGAAGAATTGTCGGTAAAAAAGCCTGAATTAAAAGATGTTATTGCACTTGAAACTACGGAATGGAAAACCATTTATGAGTTTTTAAAATTGGAAGATCGTACCGCAGAAATTTCGAGAAAAACCAACGAAACAGATATTTATATCAAACTGAATTTAGACGGAACAGGGAAGAGCGATATTTCAACAGGAATCGATTTTTTCGATCACATGCTAGATCAAATTTCGAGACACGGAAATATGGATTTGACCATCAAAGTAAAAGGTGATTTGGAGGTTGATGAACATCACACCATCGAAGACACCATGATTGCTTTGGGTGAAGTTTTTGCAAAAGCTGTCGGTGCTAAATTAGGAATAGAGCGTTACGGATTCTGTTTGCCAATGGACGATTGTTTGGCACAGGTAGCTATCGATTTTGGAGGTCGGAATTGGTTGGTTTGGGAAGCGGAATTCAAACGAGAAATGATTGGGAAAATGCCGACAGAAATGTTTTTGCATTTGTTTAAATCGTTTACTGATGGTGCAAAATGTAACTTAAATATTAAGGCAGAAGGTGATAATGAGCATCATAAAATAGAAGGGATTTTTAAAGCATTTGCAAAAGCAATTAAAATGGCGGTAAAAAGAGATCCTGAAAAAATGATTTTACCCTCGACAAAAGGTGTGCTTTAAATAAGATGTGAGATAATAGAAGTTAGACAATAGACGAAAAGAATGAAAATAGTGATAATTGATTATGGTGCAGGAAATGTAAAATCGGTACAGTTTGCATTGGAAAGATTAGGTTACGAGGCGATATGTAGCAGTGATGCTACTGTAATAAAATCTGCCGATAAAGTGATTTTTCCGGGAGTTGGAGAAGCAAAAAGCGCCATGGAGGAAATTAAGAAATTTGGATTAGATAAAGTAATTCCGAAGTTGAAACAACCTGTGTTGGGAGTCTGTTTAGGGATGCAATTGATGTGTCGTTTTTCGGAAGAAAACAATACGGAATGTTTGAATATTTTTCCGTTAGATGTATTAAAATTTGATGAGCAGAATAAAGTTCCGCAGATTGGTTGGAATGTCATCAACAATTTAAAAGGAGATTTGTTTGAAGGAATTAAAGAAGATGAGTATGTATATTATGTACATAGTTATTATATCCCAAAAAATGATTTTGCCATTGCGATGACAGATTATGGAATTCAATATTCTGGGGCAATTCAGAAGGATAATTTTTATGCATGTCAGTTTCATCCAGAAAAAAGCAGTAGTGTAGGAGAGCAGATCTTGAGAAATTTCATCAACTTAAGTTAGATTTACGAAGTTAGAAGTACGAAGTTAGTGTGAGTAAAAATTAATGCTATGAGAAATGATTTGAAATTAAGAACTAAAAAATTTGCAATTGCAAGGTGGAGACTATGTAATAAGCTTCCAAATGGAAGAGGTTTTAATGCATATATAAACCAATTGATTCGATGCTCGAGTTCGGTTGGAGCAAATTATAGAGCATCTCAAAGAGCAAAATCTACTGCGGATTTTATAAATAAATTAAAAATTGCTGATGGAGATTTCTGAAGAACAGTTTCAACAAGAATTAAAAACGTTGCATATAGAAGCATATGAATTACTTTCGATTATAGTTGCTTCAATTAATACAGCAAGGAAAAACAGGAAATAAGCATGGAAACTATAAATAGAACTTTCGAAATTTTAATTGAAGTTAGTGTCAAAAACTTCGTGTTTCTAACTTCTAAAATCTAACTTCAAATGAGAATAATTCCAGCAATAGATATTATAGAAGGTAAATGTGTACGCTTATCAAAAGGCGATTACAACACCAAAATTATTTACAATGAAAATCCGTTAGAGGTTGCCAAGGAGTTTGAGCAACACGGAATCGAATATTTGCATTTGGTGGATTTAGACGGAGCGAAAGCGAGTCATATTGTAAATCATAAAATACTAGAAAAGATTGCCTCTCAAACCAATTTAAAAATTGATTTTGGTGGCGGATTAAAATCCGATGAAGATTTAAAAATTGCTTTTGAATCCGGAGCAAATCAAATCACCGGAGGAAGTATTGCCGTAAAGAATCCAGCAATATTTAAAAGTTGGATATCAAAATATGGTGCCGATAAAATCATTTTAGGAGCCGATGCAAACAATGAAAAAATAGCAGTTGGAGGTTGGTTAGAAGAATCGGATCAGGAGTTGATTCCGTTTGTACAAGCCTATCAAAAAGAAGGAATTGAATATGTGATTTGTACCGATATATCCAAAGACGGAATGTTGCAAGGGCCCTCATTTGAATTGTATGAAAAGATGTTGAAAGAATGTGTCATTAAAAAAGAGCAAGACCTTTCGACTGCGCTCAAGGTGACAAAATTAAGACTAATAGCCTCTGGAGGAATCTCAACTTTTGATGAATTACCAAAACTTGCCGAAATGGGATGCGAAGGAACGATTATCGGAAAAGCGATTTATGAAAATAGAATTTCATTGAAACAATTAGAAAATTATATTATAAATCAAAGTTAGATATACGTCCCGATAGTTATCGGGATTAAAAGTACGAATTGAAAGTACTTCTAATTTCTAACTTCTAACTTTAGAATTGTGTTAACAAAAAGAATCATACCGTGTTTAGATATTAAAAACGGACGCACCGTAAAAGGTGTCAATTTTGTGGGATTACGTGATGCGGGAGATCCTGTAGAATTGGCGGATCGCTACTCAAAAGAAGGAGCAGATGAATTGGTGTTTTTAGACATTACCGCTACCAAAGAGCGCAGAAAAACGTTGGTAGAAATGGTAGAGAAAGTCGCTAGAAAAGTAAATATTCCATTTACAGTTGGTGGCGGAATTTCATCCATAGAAGATGTAAATATCTTGTTGCGAGCAGGAGCCGATAAGATTTCCATCAATTCATCCGCCGTAAAAAATCCGCAATTAATCAACGATCTGGCAAACAAATTTGGAAGTCAGTGTGTGGTATTGGCGGTTGATGCAAAATTGATTGAAGGTGTGTGGAAAGTGTTTTTGGTGGGTGGTAGAGTTGAAACCGAACTGAATTTATTCGACTGGGTAAAAGAAGGAGTGGAGCGTGGCGCAGGAGAAATATTGTTTACTTCAATGAATAACGACGGAACCAAAAACGGATTTGCAAATGATGCTTTGAGAAAATTGTCTAAAATCGTAAATGTGCCGATTATTGCCAGTGGAGGTGCAGGTACGGTTCAGCATTTTATAGATACTTTTAAAGATGGGAAATCGGATGCTGCATTGGCAGCAAGTGTTTTTCACTTTAAAGAAATAGAAATTGTAGATTTGAAAACTGAATTGGCGAAACAAGGAATAAAAGTTAGAATGTAAATTAGTTGATGGGTTTTGTTTGTTAGTTGGTAGTGTTTCCAACAACAATCAACCAACAACAATCAACCAAAATAAATGGATATAAATTTCGATAAAAAAACAGGATTAGTCCCAGCCATCATTCAAGATGCGGAAACAAAAAAAGTATTGATGTTGGGGTACATGAATCAAGAATCATTTGATAAAACACTCATCACAAATAAAGTGACNTTTTTATAGTCGTAGCAAAAAACGTTTGTGGACAAAAGGAGAAGAAAGCGGTAATTTTTTAGAAAGAGCTTTAGCTAATACAAAACTAGAAAGTTTAGAAGGTATCACAAATCCAAAAGAATATGCAGCTGCTGTATTAAGAAACAAATTAAAGTTTGGTGTTGAAGGCACAACAATTGTAGGCGGTATTAGTTTGCTGCCACCTGTTGCAAAAGGAACTGCTAAAACAACAGG
>NVSL01000001.1 GCA_002401215.1 Flavobacteriaceae bacterium
TAATTCACGTGTAGGAGATAAGATAATTGCTTGAACATCCTTACTGTTTAAATCAATTTTTTCTAAAATTGGTAAACTAAAAGCTGCAGTTTTACCAGTTCCGGTTTGTGCAAAAGCTTTTAAATCTTGATTAGAATTAATAACTTGAGGAATCGCTTTCTCTTGAATTTCTGTTGATTTTTCGTACCCAAGTTCAGTTAAGGCACTAATAATTTCAGGTTTTAAACCTAAATCTTTAAATGTAGACATATGTTATGTTTGTGATCCACAGACACGCCCGTGCCTACAAATCTGATTATGAGGGCGCAAAAGTACTGCTAAAAAACAAGACTTTAGGTATTAATAGGTTTTAATTTTATTGGAAGGTTCATTATTAAGAAAGTATTAACAACGCTATTTTTTAGTTAAAATAGTTAATTGTCTTTCTAAATGAGGGGAAGTTAGGTAGGTAAAACTATTTGTTACGAGTCCGTCACTGTTGATTAAAATAGTTCTAGGTTCTAAACTTTTTACATAGTTGTGAGCGTTACTCGTTTTGGTTAAAATATATTGGTTTTTTAATTTTTTATTGACACTATTACTCAATTCATTTGGATTCATATTGATTCCGATAAATTGCAATTCGGGATATTTATTTTCTAAATACTTAACCTTTTTAACTAACATTTCAGGACGAATAATAGTTGGAGACCAAAAATAAATCACCGTTTTTTTATTGCTGATGATCGTATTGATATTTTGTGATACTCCGTCAAAACTAACTACTTTAAAATCATCGATACTTGTGTTTTGTGTGACTTCTTCGCAATCTGTAGCCAAATTATTTATATATTTTAAAAAATCCTTATTGGTACAGTTGTCATTAAATACTTTAAGCGCTTCCATATCAATAGTACAGGTGTTTTTCGATTTTCTAAAATCACCATATATCGTTTGTTTTAACAACATGTTTCTAAGTGGCTCAACAGTTATTTTATCAAGAATTGTATTTAGTTTTTTAACTGTCTTGTTAGATCCTGAAGAGTTTTTAGTGTGCGAAATGGCATTAATATAACCACTTATATAGCTGTAATACGGAGCGAAATAGATAAATTTTTCTTGGTTTAAATCAAGGTTTTTTCTAAAATCAAAATAAGTGTCAGAAAGTAAAGGAAAGTCATTTAGTTGAAAACGATTTTTATGGATAAATGGATAATATTCCTTTTTGCTATTCAACGGAAAATTGATAGCTATTTGTGCAAGTTCATCAAATTGAGGGGTGATTTCAATTCCAGATTCTTTAAACTGATCGTATAAAAAATTATTCATCGATTTTGAAGTTGTAATTTTTTCTTCAAATTTATCGCTTTTTAAATTGTAATAAGGGCTAAAATTTTTACCTTCCTTTTCATTTTGTAGATACAAGGTAATTAAGAAATTATTCTTTTCTGCACCACGACCACTAAATGCAAGGGACTCATCGAAGTCCCAAGTATTTAATCGGATTAGAATACTGTCTTTTGGCTCAAAATATATATATTGATATTCATACCCTAAAGAGGATTGAAGCGAAAAAGAATACAATCCTTCTTCATCAACATTCACTTCTGTAATAAAATTATTGTAAGAATCTAAAAATATAGTATCAATAATAATATCTGCTTTAGACAGGAATAAGAAGTTTTGTTTTGGGTTAATTATATGACCTCCAAAATAGGTTGCATCACAGGAATCATTAGTGTTGGTACAGCTTGTAAGTGTAGCAATAGAAATGAAAAGAAGTAAGAAGTTAAAGAGTATTTTGTTTGTCATATAAATTAGTTCTTCGCCATCAAAAATACAATTCCTCTTTGCAATGCTTGTTAAACACTTGTTAAATTAGCGCGCTTTTAAAAGTTAAAATTTAACATTAAAGACGATATTTTTCTCCCTTTTTATTGTGCGATACCAATTCAAATTCATCTAATTAAAACACAATTACTTTCTGTTATTTTTCCTACTTTTGCAAAAATTTTAAAACACATAATAGCTTATGCTTTCAGTATCAAATCTATCAGTGCAATTCGGAAAGAGAATCTTATTCGACGAGGTGAACACTAAGTTTGTTCAGGGGAATTGTTACGGAATTATCGGTGCAAACGGTTCAGGGAAATCAACATTCTTAAAAATATTATCTGGAAAACAAGACCCAACTTCTGGTCATGTGCATTTAGAAACGGGTAAAAGAATGTCAGTTTTATCGCAAGATCACTTTGCTTTTGATGAGTTTCCGGTGTTGGAAACGGTGATGATGGGTAACAAGCCTTTGTTTGATTTAAAGAAGGAGTTGGATGCTATTTATGCAAAACCAGATTTTTCTGATGCAGACGGAATTAAAGCCGGAGAGTTGGGCGAGAAGTTTGAAGAAATGGGTGGATGGACTGCCGAAAGTGATGCAGCAACAATGTTGTCTTCTTTAGGAATTAAAGACGATCAACATTATACTTTGATGGGTGATTTGGATGGTAAATCTAAAGTGAGAGTATTGATTTCTCAAGCATTATTTGGCAACCCAGATGTGTTGATTATGGATGAGCCTACCAATGATTTGGATTTTGAAACCATCAATTGGTTAGAAAATTTCTTAGCAAACTATGACAATACTGTGATTGTTGTATCGCATGACCGTCACTTTTTAGATGCAGTTTGTACACATATTTCTGATATTGATTATAGCAAAATAAACAACTATTCTGGTAACTATACTTTTTGGTATGAGAGTAGTCAGTTAGCCGCAAAACAACGTGCTCAACAAAATAAAAAGGCCGAGGATAAGAAAAAAGAATTAGAAGAATTTATCCGTCGTTTTTCTGCAAATATGGCAAAGTCAAAACAGGCAACAAGTCGTAAGAAAATGATCGATAAATTGAATGTTGAAGATATCAAACCTTCGAGTCGTCGTTATCCTGCAATTATTTTTGAGCGTGATCGCGAAGCTGGAGATCAGATTTTAAATGTTGAGGGATTGTCTAAAACGGTTGATGGAGAAGTGTTATTTAATGACATTCACTTTAATTTAAATAAAGGTGATAAGGTTGTAATCCTTTCAAAAAGTTCGCGTGCTGTAACTGCTTTTTATGAAGTTTTGAACAGTCGTTTAAAAGCAGATGCTGGTAAATTTGCATGGGGAGTTACAACTTCTCAATCGTATTTACCCGTAGAGAATTCAGAATATTTTCAAGATGCTTCTTTAAATTTAGTAGATTGGTTGCGTCAATATGCAATGACTGAAGAGGAGCGTGAAGAGGTTTATATCAGAGGCTTTTTAGGGAAGATGATTTTTAGTGGAGAGGAAGCTTTGAAAAAATGCAACGTGCTTTCTGGAGGCGAAAAAGTGAGATGTATGCTTTCTAAAATGATGATGGTAAGAGCAAATGTATTGATGTTAGATGAACCAACAAATCACTTAGATTTAGAGTCGATTCAGGCATTTAATAATTCGCTTAAGAATTTTAAAGGGACTGTGTTGTTTTCTACTCATGATCATGAATTTGCACAAACTGTTGCAACACGGATTATTGAAATCACTCCAAACGGAGTTATAGATAGACTTTCTACTTTTGACGAATATTTATCGGATAAGAAAGTAAAAGAGTTACGAAAAAAAATGTATTCATAAAAAAAGGGAAGCCGTTGCTCAGTCATGGTCGGAAGATTTTTTCTTCCGACTTTTTTTGTTTTAGGGAATCACTACAAAGCAAATTAATCTACTGATTATTAGGTATTTATCTTGTTTTTATGATGATTTTTTCGTATCTTCATATCTGATAATCAACCATTATGTCAGTATTTAAAGATCACAAAGTTTCAATAAATCAATTACTAGGAGTCAWTCCTGAAGCACTTCTGTCCAAATTATCGGAAACCACTAAAGTAGATTATTATGCCAAAGTTCTTCATGGTAAAAAAATGTTCTATTTGTTGCTTTATGGTATTTTAGAAAATGAAAAACTAAGTCAACGCACTTTGGAAGATACCTTTAATGATCCCGTCTTTAAAACACTCTTTGATTTAGATCCTTGTGAAAGCATACGACGAAGTTCTATTTCAGAAAGATTATCTAAGATTGATTCAGGCTACTTTCGAGAGATTTATCAGTGTATTTATCAGCAGTTTGATAATGCGATCCTAATAAGGATAAACTCAAGTGTAACCTTATTCATGTTGATAGTTCTATGGTAAGTGAGGCTGCGGGTAAATTATTGGAGGGTCTTGATAATAAAAGCGGAAAGAAAGCCGTAAAATACAGCGTTGCTTTTGACGGATTGTTGCCCTGTCATTTCAATGTATTTACTGATAAAAAATATTCTAGCGAAGATATTGCTTTGCCTGAAGTGATTATGAATCACGTAAAACAAGAATCGAATCATCAAAATATCTACGTAGTTGATAGGGGGCTTCAATCTACCCGAACCATGAAATCTTTTAATGATAATTCAGTTTCTTTTATTGTTAGAGCAAAAGATAATCGAAAACATATAGAATTAGAATCATTACTTGCTCCTAATCAAGATATAGATTTAGGAGAATTAATACTTGTTAAGGACAGTAAAGTCCATCTTTATACAGGAAGACCAATTAACAATAAAAAAGGGAATGTTCACTACAGGGAGGAATTGGTGGAAACTCCTTTTCGGTTAATTGTAGCAAGAACCAAAATAAAAGAAGAAAAAGACTTTTGGTTTATTACCAATGATTTTGAACTGTCTGCTAAAGAAATTGCGCAAGCCTATAGAAGAAGGTGGGATATTGAAGTATTCTTTCGGTTTATAAAACAAGAACTTCATGTAAGTCATCTGGTATCATTAAACAAAAATGGAATAGAAGTGATGCTATACATGACTTTAATTGTGGCAATGTTGATTTCAATCTACAAGAAAACCAATAATATTGGATATAAAACGGCCAAAAGAAGATTTAAAATGGAACTCAGAAACTTAGCGATTGCCTTGATTATTGTCCAATCTGGTGGGACGTTAGAGAAATTTAAAACCTAGAAAAAATGGTCGGAATTTCTTCCGACCATGACTGGCCGTTGCTTCCCTTTTTTTTACGGCTTTTTTTTACCTTTTTCTTTTCGAAGTCGCTGTAATAATTTTCTATTAAACTCATTTTCTGCATGATGTAATTTCAAAATCTTTTTTGCTGAAATCACACCTTTCAAATCAGAATACATTTTAGATTGTTCTTCTTGAATCTCATTTTGAATAGAGAGAAACTTTTCTAAAATYTCTTCTGCTTCCTTTTCTGATAGAGCATCTAAACCGCCATCATTTTTAATTTGCTGCATCAATTTTCGTTGCTCATTTTTTCTAAGGCTATGAATTTTATCTTGATGTTCATTATAAATTGGCCAAAAAATTTGCGCTTCGTTTGATGATAAATCTAAGGTTTCTGTAATGTACCCAATCTTTAAAGTTTTTAATTGACCTTCTCTTCCTTTTTGGGCATTTACTGAAAACGCAAAGAGTAATAGGGTAATCATTAAAAGGTATCTATTTTTCATAAGGTTTATTTTAGTTGGTTAATAATGACTCAAGGTCAATGTTATCTAAATAATCAATCAGCTCATCTTCGGTGTAGTCATTATATAATTCTATATTTTCAAAATTTGCATCCTCATAAATAGCAGCAATTTCATAAGTGCTTAATTCTAAATCACCATTGGCAATCCAAGTTTCTATGTCCGAAGTTTTAAGACTTGCAAATACATCTTCTTGTTTTGGAGTATAAATTTGTAAGGTGATAAATAATAGGATAGAGGCAGCAATTACTAACGGAACAATAATTTTTACAAACCTGCTTTTTAAATTGATTACCTTGGTTTCTTTACTTTTTAATTTATCAAAAACGCGAYTTTCTATAGTGTCAAAATAACCTTCAGGGATATCATTACTGGTATCACCTTTAAAATCAATTTTWGAAAACACCTTTTCTTCGATTGATTCAAAATAATTAAGCGGAACTTCAAATCCAGTTTTCATAGATTTTAATTCTGATAATTTTGGTGCGATATTTTTTAATTCCTCTGGTGTCATTTCAATTCTTAGACGCTGCTAATTGTTGATGGTTTAATATGCTGTAATTATKTTTTCTATTTTTTTGACTGCATGAAAATAGGAAGCTTTTAATGCTCCAATACTTGTCTCTAAAATTTCGGACATGTCTTTGTATTTCATTTCATCAAAATATTTTAGTTTAAAAACAAGCTGTTGTTTTTGGGGTAAAGTAGCAATTGCTTTTTGTAAAATCACCTGAATTTCAGCACCGCTAAAATGTTCGTCGTCTTGTAAGGAGTTCGCTAAATTGTGTTGGTATCCGGCAATATCAACATTGTTTTGTTTTGCTCTTTTGTTGATAAATGTAATAGATTCATTTGTTGCGATTCTATACATCCAAGAATATAGTTTGCTGTCTCCCTTAAAATTATTGATATTTCTATAGACTTTTACAAAAGTATTTTGCAAGACATCATCGGTGTCAGTATGCGATATCACAATTTTTCTGATATGCCAATACAGACGCTCTTTGTATTGCCCCATCAAAATGCGAAAAGCTCGTTCTTGAGTTTGCTTGTTTTTAAGCTGTGCTATTAAATCTTGTTCGTCAGTCAAAAAAATAGTTTAATTTTTAGACTACGAAAAATACAAAAGGTTTAATCAATAAACAGAATTAGTTCTTTTTTTTCTCAAMATTCCTTTTACTATAGCCAAATAAACGTTCATCTTTAATGATTTCTGAAATCCCTTCAGGTAGCATTTTCTCCCAACCGTTTATTCCATTGTGAATCATGTTATAAACTTTTCTAGAAAAAATATCTAAAATATCAGSRTYAWRATYWKYAATATCAAYWACTTTTCCGTTGTATTTAAAGAANNYWTATAANNTTCYTTCATTCTWGGATGAACTTTTAGMKWWTCACTATTNNNRRYMAMTSYTSYWTCWTSATYTTKYAKWGGRTAYARGWAKAYWYKYAAATCTTTAAAGAATAATTTTCCGAATGCTTCTAAAATACCGCCACTTAAATTACGGTAGTATTTCTCATCAAAAATTTGAACTAAATTGTAAACACCCATTCCTAAACCTAATCTAGCTTTGGTAAATTCAGCGTAATATTCTACCAACTTATAGTATTCCGAAAAGTCCGAAATCATTACATACTGCCCCAAAGAACAAAGTAATTCTGCGCGATCTAAAAAGTCACGTTCATTAATTTCTCCTTCGGCGGATAAGTTTGAAAGTGTTATTTCAAAAATGATTTTTGTATTTGCTTTTTCAACTCTTTTCTGTGCATAAAATAGTGCTGTCGCTTTTTCATACATATCCATATTTACTTTAGTAACCGGTCTAAAGCTACCTCTAAAAGTTAGGATGTTCTTTTTATAAAGTTGCTGCGCAGGTAATAAATTGTTTCCGTCAGGGCCAAACATTACTGCGTTCGTCATGCCGTTTTTTACCAATTGCAAACTCATCAATCGGTTGTCAACATAGGCAAATCGTGATCCTGAGAAATTAATCATGTCAATTTCTATCTGATCTTTGTCTAAGTTGTCATAAAAAGATTTTAATAAATCTTTCGGATTGTCATGCAAGTAAAAAGCACCATAAATTAAATTAACACCTAAAATTCCTAAAGTTTCTTGCTGTAATTTGGCATCGTTTTCTTTAAAACGAATGTGCATAATAATTTCATTGTAGCCTTCAAGTGGACTCAACTGAAACTTAAATCCAACCCAACCATGGCCTTTAAACTGTTTTGCAAAATCAATTGTGGCAACGGTATTGGCGTAAGAGAAAAATAATTTTTCAGGGTGTTTTTCGCGACTCAATCGATCTTCAATCAAATGAATTTCATGCGTTAACATTGTTTTTAAACGCGATTCTGTTACGTATCTTCCATCATCTTCAATACCATAAATAGCGTCAGAAAAATCTTTATCATAAGCACTCATTGCCTTTGCGATGGTTCCTGAAGCGCCACCAGCTCTAAAGAAATTACGTGCTGTTTCTTGACCAGCACCAATTTCCGAGAATGTTCCGTAAATATTTTCGTTTAAATTAATTCTAAGCGCTTTCCTTTTTGTAGAAGGTACGCTAGTAATTTTCTTATCACCTTTAATAACAGTTGTCATCGCGAATATCTCTTTTATATAGTTGGACAAAAATAATGAATTCCACAATTTCATATCACTTTTTAGAGTTAAATTTGTTAAAAATTTAAAGTYTGAAAATTACATTTTTAGGAACAGGTACTTCACAAGGAATCCCTGTTATAAATTCTTCGCATCCAGTCTGTTTGTCCACAGATAAACGAGATAAAAGATTGCGTGTTTCTATCTTAGTTGAATGGGATAGATTTACCTATGTTGTTGATTGTGGGCCAGATTTTAGATGTCAAATGTTGAGAGCTGATGTGCGAAAAATTGATGGAATATTATTTACCCATGAACATGCCGATCATGTTGCAGGATTGGATGATATTCGTCCCTATTGTTTCCAAATGGGAGAAGTTCCTATTTATGCACAGCAACGAGTTTTAGATAATTTAACAGAACGATTTGCCTATATTTTTGAAACTGAAAATAGATATCCGGGAGCACCAAGTGTAAAGAAGAATAGGGTAGGTAAAGAGGTGTTTCAATTGCAAAATTTAGAAGTACAACCTATAAAAGTGATGCATGGAAACTTGCCTATCTTAGGATATCGGTTTAATGCCTTTGCGTATTTAACCGATGTAAAAACTATCAGTAAAGAAGAGAAAGAGAAGCTGAGAAATTTAGATGTTTTGGTGATAAGTGCTTTGAGAATAGAACCTCATAAAACGCATTTAACTTTGGATGATGCACTTGAAATAATAAAAGAATTGAATCCTAAAAAAGCATATCTAACACATATCAGTCATAAATTAGGTTTTCATGCCGAAGTTGAAAAAAAGCTACCGAAGAATGTTTTTTTGGCGTATGATGAATTGGAAATAGAAATTTAATGATCTATTAAATCTACAATCGCTCCTCAATCCACTTTTTAAAATCATAAAAATTTTRCGGTGCAACTCCATGACCTACCATATATTCTTTGTACGAATTTTTTATGTTGAGTTTGTTTAAGAACGGGCTCGCATTTTGCGCCCATTCAACAGGTAAAACTTGGTCAACAGATCCGTGAGAAATAAAATAATCTAAGTTTTTAAAATAATCAGGATTTAAATCTTTAGGGATGATATCATGGTTGATATATCCGCTCAAAGCAATTACATGTTGAATTTTATCAGGATATTTTAAAGAAACAGCATAACTCAAAATTGTGCCTTGACTAAACCCTAAAAGAAAAGTTTTAGTTGGATTTGTTTGATATGCTTCCTTCACTTCATCAATAAAAGTTGCAATTAAATCAACCGAAACCTTAGCTTCTTCGTTGTCCGAAAACTTTCCATTGTTCATGTCAAAATGGATGGTGTACCAAGAATAAGAATCCACTCCTAAAGTTTGAGGAGCTCTTGCACTGATAATCAATAACTCATCTGGCAACTCCGACGCAAACGAAAATAAATCTTGCTCGTTGCTTCCGTATCCGTGTAATAAAATTAAAAGTGCTGGATTTTTCGTGGTTGTTTTAGGTTGACGAACCACATATTCTAAAGATAAATTTTTCTTCATATATTTTTTTAAATGCTTTTAAACCAATCTTGAAATAAATCACCTACAAACGGAATTGGTTTTGCCTCTCCTTTAATGGCACTCAATAAACCGATTACCCACAATACAAACAATCCTAAAAATAAGACTTGAGCGATACCCCAAAACCCTATTTGTACAAGTAGCCCTAAGAAAAATGAAATAATTGAGAGTCCAATCGCTTGCCTAATATGAAATGAGGTGAAATAACTTCTGTTATTATTGTTCATAATAAACGCAATCAATAATCCAATCCACCAAAAATAGCTGATGATTGCTGCTGTTTTTTCGTTATTTGCTGAGTTTATTTGCATAATTATTCGTTAATAATAAGTTGATTGTTATTGTAAATCCCATAAACTTTTCCGTTCATTTTTTTGTTGATAAAGAGCGAGTTTTTTGAGGTTGATAAAATATCCTCTTCAGTAAAAATGGATTCCTTATCAGGATTAAAAAGTGTGATATTGGCTTTTTCGCCTTCGGATATGTTTGTAGGCTCTAATCCAAAAACAGCTCTAGGTTTTTTAGTCAATGAGTTAATAAGTTGCTCTAAATCGACGTGTTTATTTAGTGCTCCAAACAAACTTTCCATTCCGATTGTGCCAAATTTGGCGCTGCTAAATTCTACTTTTTTATGCTCAAGATCAATCGGATTGTGATCGCTAGTGATGATGTCAATCGTTCCGTCAGCAATTCCTTTTTGCAAAGCTTTGATGTCTTTCTTTGTTCTTAAAGGTGGAGTCACTTTAGTGTTTCCATTGAATCCGTGTAACTCGTCATCAGTCAAAGCTAAATGATGTGCGGCAACGCTGCAACTCACTTTTAAGCCTTTTTTCTTGGCATCTTTTATCAGTTTTACTGATGTTGCAGTTGTGATAGTTGGGATATGAAGTTTGCCTCCAGTGTATTCTAATAAAAACAAATCACGGGCAACTTGCAATTCTTCTGCTAAAGTCGGAATTCCTTTCAATCCTAATAGCGTGCTGTTTTCTCCCTCATTTGCCAATCCGTCTCTTGCGATCGAATTGTCTTGAGGGAAGCTCAAAACGAGTCCGTCAAAATTCTGGGCGTATTGCAATCCAATTTTTAAAAGGTTGGCGTTTGAGATTGGTTTGTTGTAATCTCCAAAAGCGATAGCACCAAAATTTTGCATATCAAACAATTCTGCTAAATCTTTTCCATCGGCATTTTTTGTTAAATTTCCGATTGGATACAAGTCGGTAATATTCCCAGCTGCTTTGTTGATTAAAAACTGAACAGCTGCTTTATTGTCAATTTTAGGGTTGGTATTTGGATTGACAGCAACTGCTGTAAATCCACTGTTTGCTGCGGTTGTTAAACCATTTTTAATAGTTTCTCGCTCCTCGTAACCCGGCTCTCCAAAACTCACACTCGTATCAAACCATCCGCAAGAAAGGTGAAGATTTTTTAGTGAAATAATTTTTGTTTTTGGAGTCTCATCAATTTTAGAAGCTATTTTAATGATGATTCCTTTTTCGATCAATACATCACGTTTTTTGAAATGATGCTTGCAGCTTTGATCTACAATGATTGCTGATTTGATAAGTATATTCATACTTTAAAGAATTTTAGGATGCCGATTTCCAACAGCAAAAATAAGATAGCTAATCCCAAAAACCATTTAAAAAGTGGTTTAATTTCTTGCTGCTCGTTAATTTGATTAAAGGTGTCTTTTATAGTCCCGATAGCTATCGGGATTGAATCTGTACCTTTCAATAATTCGTTTAGGTTTGGATGCTTTAATCTGCTTTCGTTTCTGTTATAATTATAAGCAAGAGTACCATGGATTTTATGGTTGTTTATAATTTGATAAAATCCACTTTCGTTAGGTAGGTCAAAGGTTGTAAGCTCGACCTTGTTGTAAAAAACTCGCTGTAACGGAATTAATTCATCATCACCGATTTTAAGTTTTAGCACTTCATCTTTTTTGATTTCAGTTTTAATGCTAATGTTATTTTCTTCTCCTATTGTATAATATAATTGAGGTGTTTTAAAACTGTATTTTCCGAAATTGTAAAAAACAGGAACAATGAGCGGAGATTTTATAAAGTTACTAACTTCCTTGTTTAAAGCGGATGCAAACCAATAAACAATTCCTTTATTACTTTTAATTTCTGAAATAAAAGGCGAGTTATTTTCAATACTCACAATCGATGTAGCGTTATTTAAGTTTGATCTGTAGGTTTGATTTGTGTTTGGATATTGAAAATTATCAACTTCCTTTTCAAACACTCCTTTTAATAAAGGGTGCTCATAATTAATAGTAGTTATTTTTAATTCTTTATTTATTGATGGTGAAATTACCCCGATTTGTAGGCTGCTAAAAAACTGATTATAGGATTCAATATTTATTCTTGATGACGGAATAACAACCAAATGCCCACCATTTTCAACATAGGATTTGAGTGTGCTTTTTAATGCAATCGGAATTTCATATAGTTCATTTAGCAATACCAATTGATTGTTTTGAATAGAATTGTAGTCTAAATTAGCTACGCTTTTCTGTGTAAAATTAAACTCATTTTGAGTATATATTTTGGATAGAAATTGACTACTTTTTCCAATAGAAATTACATCAATTTTTTCAGGGTTTGAGATGCTAAAATAAAGAGTATTATCAAAGATTAAATTTTTATCTTCAATGGTGATTTTTCCATTGATGTTTTTTTGAATAGGAATCTTAAACTCAACCTCTGAAGTTTTATTTTTTGAAAGTGGAGTAGTGGCTTTTCCTATTAAAATATCCTCATTAAAAAGTGAGATTGAGTTACTCTCTTTATCAATATTTAYATTCTCAATTTTTACTTTTAATGTAATTTCTTGAGTATTTTTATTTGAAATGTAAACGCTGTCAATCCAACTATTTTTTTCGTTATCAGAATTTAAGTTTACCATTAAAATAGGTGAGTTTACATTTGTAACATCGCTGCTATTAATTTTTGTAAAGTCATTAAAATCAGATATTAAAACTAAATTAATTAAAGAGTTGGTTTTGTTTAATTTTTGTTGATTAACTTTTAGTAAAACAGTTTTTAAGTTGAGTTTAGTTGAGGAATAATTTAAGTTAATCAATTCGTTTTTTAAACTTTTAGCATCAATATTAGAAAAAGTATGGTCATTTGTAATGAGTGTTATTTTTTCTGTATCATCTAAATTTTCAATAATTTCTTGACTAGCTTTCTTCAATTTTTCTACTCCATTTATTTTGGATTGCATGCTAAAAGAATTGTCCAAATAAAGAATTGTTTCAGAAATTTTATCCTCAGTTTGATCAGAAAAATATGGCTGAGAAAAGGCTAAAATTAATGTAGAAAAAACACCCAATCTCATGAGTAAAATCAACCATTTTTTTAGCTGAGAACTCTTGCGTGTTTGCAACACAATTTGCTGTAGAAATTTTACGTTTGTAAACGGTGTTTTTACGAAGCGTTGTAATTGAAATAGATGAATAATTATCGGGATGATAAGGAGCAATAATCCGTATAAAATTTCTGGATGCTTAAATTGCATTGTTCAAAATATTTGGTAAATATATATAAATGAAAATCACTTATGCAAAATAGTTTTTTAAAATTCCGAGGGCATAATGACTTGCAATGGCATGCATAAATTTTTCAAAATCAATATGCGCATTGTCATTTGCTTTGTCAGAAATTATTCTGATGATTGAAAAGGGGACTTCATATTCATAGCAAACTTGTGCTACACTCGCGCCTTCCATTTCTACACAAGTCACTGTTGGTAGTGCTTTATTTAAGTTTTTTATTTTTTCTAGGCTAGAAATAAACTGATCTCCGCTGGCAATATCACCTAAAATCGCTTTCGGGTTTACTATATTAAAATCGTCAGAATCGTTTTTATCAATAAAAGTATTGTACTCATTAATAAATAAATTTGTTGCAGTTATTAGTTTTGTTTGATTCTGAGTTTCGAAAAATAATTTCTTAAGAATTGGAACTTCAAACTGTTTGTAAAATGGTTGCGCATCTAGATCATGCTGGTACAGATTTTTGCCAATAACAACATCACCGATATTTAAATCAGAAATAATTCCACCAGCAACTCCTGTAAAAATAATTTCAGAAGGGGCAAAATCATTTATTAATTGGGTGGTGGTTGCAGCAGAAGCTACTTTTCCCCAGCGCGAAAAAACCAATACAACCTCTTTGTTATATAGGGTTCCGGTATAATAATCGCGCATTCCCTTATTTGAGGTTTGCACATTTTTAAGCTCGTTAAGTAATGCCTGCATTTCTTCTTGCATCGCACTTATGATTCCGATCATTTTTTAAGGTTCAAAGGTTCAAAGGTTCAAAGGTTCAAAGGTTCAGAGTTGCAAAGTTTTAAAGTTTGAATGTTTAAAGAGCGTAGGATTAATTAAATTTCACTATTCACTATTCACTATTCACTATTCACTATTCACTATTCACTATTCACTATTCACTATTCACTATTCACTATTCACTATTCACTATTCACTATTCATTATAATCCCATCTCTCATTTCTAGTTTTCTATCTGCCATATTTGCCAATTCTTGGTTGTGAGTAACAATCACAAAAGTTTGTCCTAATTCGTCACGGAGTTTAAAAAATAACTCATGTAAATGTTTTGAAGAATCGGAGTCTAAATTTCCACTCGGTTCATCGGCAAAAATGACTGAAGGATTATTGATCAAGGCTCTAGCAACTGCAACACGTTGTTGTTCACCTCCAGAAAGTTCGTTGGGTTTGTGGCTGATTCTGTCTTCTAATCCTAAAAAAGAGAGCAACCTTTTTGCTTCTTTTTCTGTTTTGTTTTTTGATGCGCCTCCAATAAAAGCTGGGATACATACATTTTCTAAAGCTGTAAATTCTGGGAGTAATTGATGAAATTGAAAGATGAATCCAATATGTTGATTTCTGAAATTTGATAATTCTTTGTCAGATAAATTTAACGTGTCTTTTGTATCTATATAAATAGAGGTATTCGGGCTATCAGTAGGTTTGTCTAAAGTCCCGAGAATTTGTAAAAGTGTTGTTTTTCCTGCTCCGGATGGACCAACAATAGCAACTACTTCTCCTTTTTTTATGTGAAGGTCAACACCTTTTAGAACTTCTAAATTACCATAAAATTTATGGATATTATTTGCTTTTATCATATTTCAAAAATAAGGAATTGAATTGTGAAATTGGTTAACGAGWCATGATWTWAAGGCAGAGAAATTTATGAGATTTCTCGGTGTTCGTTCTTCACTCTGCCGAAAGGATANTTTATTTGAAAAAGGCTTAAAACAGAAATAGATGTTTTAAGCTTTTTTCTTAAACCAACCTTTCATATTATTATAATCGATATAATAAATCATTTTTAAAGAAATATTATGTCCCATTTCTTGCTCAAAAAGGTTTTGTAGGTTTTCTCCAAATCCTAATTGTGATTGATTATCCGCATTGAATATATTGTTTCTGTATAGAGCAATTAGTTGGCTACCTGGAGCAAGCTCCCATGAATAATTCAAATCTAAATTCCAAACATTGTAATTAATATCATGATTTCCGGTATATGAATTTGGAGCAAGTGTACCATCTTCTTTCAGCACATAAAATTGATCGTCATAAGAAACAGGAGACCAATAATATCTAAATGTTAAGGATAGCGCAGATTTTGTAGTGAAATAAAATCTACCAGAAATTGAATTAGTAATTGTTTTTTGATCACGCTCGCCAAAAACAATAAGGTCATTTGGTAAAACGGTTACGTATCCTTTTGTATTGTCAGATTTATTGTAATTCAATCCGTATTGCAACGTGAATTTATCTGTAAAACGATAGCGAGGGTCAACTCCAAAACCAATATTTCTTTGAGGGTCATCGGCTCTAAAGCCGTAGTATACAAAAACATCAAGGGCAAATTGTTTGCTGTAATCAGAAGAAATCCATGTGTTAAAATTAGCTCTTCCGTTTTGTTTAAAAAAGTGATCTTCTACTCTTGGTTCAAAATAATCGTACTGTTGTCCTATGTTTGTATTTGCATTTCCGCCAAAAGAAAAATTATTGATAGTGGTTGCATTAAAGTTTAGCCTAAAATTATTACCAGTATAGGCTCCATCACTATGTCTATATCTTAAATTTCCTGAATATCGAAATTGGTAGCGGTTAAAATTTTTGGTAGGTTCAAAAATTCGATACGAAGCTTTGGTGTAAAATCTTTGGTAATCATTAAAAAAATTAACTCCCAAATCATTGATGTTATAATTTTTATCAGCCATTTGATAGCCCATATTATATTGCCATTTTCCTGCATTTTTACCAATACTTGCATCGACCCAATAACCATCATTTAACTTTCCGTTTTCTCTAACGCGACTAGTTTTAAATCCGCCATTTACATTATGCGTATTTTTTTTATTGCTCAAAAAATACATCAAAGCACTTGAGTTAGCATCTCGCACACTACCTTCTCTAAATACATTGGTATTGGTAAATGACACGAAAGAATTTTTGTTAAATTGCTGGTCAAACACAATGACATTATAGTTTGCCAGTGGTTCGGTAACAACTTTGTACGAATCAATTATTGTTGGATTCCCTTCGGGATTGTAAATAATATCACCATTATTATCAGTTTCTGCAATTCCTATTTTTGCTTTGGTACGTTCGGTAATGGCATTGAAAAAACCAATTCCTAAACCGCCTTCTGTTCGTCCAGAAACTTTGATTGCATTTAGCATATTTACCGTATTGGGGTTTTCTAGGATAATTTCATCATCCGCCAAATCGCTATTTGAAACATAATTTGTAGGTCTATCACCAATCCGTCTGGTATAAAACAAATCTCCTTTCGTAAATAACTCTACACCCTCGGTAAAAAATGGTCGTTGTTCTTGATAGATTTGCTCGAAAGGCCCGAGATTCAACACTAAATTATCAAAACCTGTTTGCCCAAAATTCGGAATCAAAGTTGCATCTAAGGTAAAACTTTCACTGATTCCATATTTTACATCTAAGCCGATGCTTTTGTCAAAAGTATTTTCGCCATCATACATGTCATAAGCTGCTTGGGCATAGGGCGAAAAGCTGAGACGGGTTGGAGGTTTTATGTTTTCAATTCCGCTAAGCGTACCAGCATATTGTTGGGTAATTCCTACTGTTCTATCTATAAAATTCCAAGAATATTGATTTCTCGATATGGCATGTTGTCTGTGAAAATTTAAGCCCCAAGTTTGGACATTTTTATTGCTGAATCGCAACGCTGAATATAGAATTTTGATTTCTACAATCCACCCATCATCTACAATTTTCACGTCGCTTTCCCAAACTGCGCTCCAGCTAAAATCTCTGTTATTAGGATTGGATTTTGCGTCTAATTGATTTCCTGTGACTTGCACAAAAAACTCGGTATCGTTTTGCGAATCGTTGTTTGGATTAATTACAACCGCAAACCAATCTGTGGTTCCAAAATTATCTCTTGTTGCAAATTGTTGTGGTATGTTTTCTGGATCATCATCATATAAATAAGCTCCAAAATAAATAGCTTCATCATCATAAACTATTCTTACTTCGCTACGTTTATTATGCTCTTCGGGCGTTCCTGCTCCTGGGCGAAACATTACAAAGTCTTTTGCTACATCTGCACCAATCCAAGCATCATCATCTAAAACCCCATCAATTTTAGGTGCTTTAGTTACACGTTTTGTTTGCACATTTTTTTTAGTTTCTTGTGCTAAACTAGAAGTTGTAATAAATATTAGAATGATGATTGTGAGAAGGTTTCTCATTGATGCTAAACAGTTTTTTGTTACTGCGAAAATATTTAAGATATTAGTAAAGTTGTCTTAAATAAATCATAAAAAAGTRTTAAGTAAAATGAATCATTTCAAAAAAATAATCTGTTGCATTTTTTTAAAAATTCTGTGCAATTATGAGTTTTGATATTAGTACATTTGTGCAGTAATTTAAACATAGAACTCAATGAATTTACACGAATATCAAGGAAAAGAAATGTTGAACAGTTTTGGCGTTAGAATTCAACGCGGAATTGTAGCTCACACTCCAGAAGAGGCAGTTGAAGCAGCAAAAAAATTAACCGTAGAAACAGGTACAAGTTGGTATGTTGTTAAAGCGCAAGTGCACGCAGGTGGTCGTGGTAAAGGTGGTGGAGTAAAATTAGCAAAATCACAAGACGATGTAAAGTCAATTGCAAATGATATTTTGGGGATGATGTTGGTGACACCACAAACATCTGCCGAAGGTAAATTGGTAAATCAGGTTTTAATTACCGAGGATGTTTATTATCCAGGTGATAATGAACCAGAAGAATATTATATGTCCGTTTTGTTAAATCGCGAAACTGGAAGAAATATGATTATGTATTCTACCGAGGGTGGAATGGATATTGAAAAAGTTGCTGATGAAACTCCGCATTTAATTTTTAACGAAGAAATTGATCCTGCTTTAGGATTGTTGCCATTTCAGGCACGTAAAATTGCTTTCAATCTTGGATTGAGCGGTGGAGCTTTGAAAGAGATGATGAAATTTGTATCGTCATTATATACAGCATACGTAAAATCTGATTCTTCTTTATTTGAGATTAATCCGGTGTTAAAAACATCTGATGATAAAATTTTAGCAGTTGATGCGAAGGTAACTTTAGATGATTCTGCGTTGTTCCGTCATAAAGATTATGCTGAATTAAGAGATTTGCGTGAAGAGAATCCTATTGAGGTTGAAGCAGCTGCAGCAGGTTTAAGTTATGTAGATTTAGATGGTAATGTTGGATGTATGGTAAACGGCGCTGGATTGGCAATGAGTACCATGGATTTAATTAAGCAATCTGGTGGAGAGCCGGCAAACTTCTTAGATGTTGGTGGTACTGCAGATGCTGAACGTGTAGAAATTGGATTCAGAATTATTTTAAAAGACCCGAATGTAAAAGCTATTTTGATCAATATTTTTGGAGGAATCGTGCGTTGCGATAGAGTTGCTGAAGGTATTGTTGAAGCATATAATAATATGGGTGATGAAATTAAAGTCCCAATTATTGTTCGTTTACAAGGTACCAATGCGAAGGAAGCAAAAGAATTGATTGACGCTAGCGGATTGCCTGTGCACTCTGTTGTTGAGTTTCAAGAAGCAGCTGATAAAGTTCAAGAAGTATTGGCTTAATTGATTTGTCTTTCTCGCGAAAGTTGGAATCCGAAATTGAGTAAAATATAGATTTCTAGCATTGCTAGGAATGACAGAAAAAAATCCGATTCGTTTAGAATCGGATTTTTTTGTTGCTCATGATGCTCTTTTCTAATTCTAGACTAGTATCACTTTTGATAAGAATTAAATTGGTGATAATTATTTTTTTCCGGTTAAAAGAAATACGCCATAATTGCCATGTGGTTTTTCTATATTGCCAACTGTTTGGATTTTAAGTTCTCTAAATCCAACTGATTTTGCAATTTGTAGAATAGTATCTCTGTTGAATCCAAAGTGAAATACACCGGTGTCTTCTGTATGGAAACTACCATCTTCCGAGTCTAAATCAGAAAGGGCTATGCTCCCATCAGTTTTTAAGAGTGTATAAAATTTTTGAAGAATACCTTTTGTGTCCTTAATATGATGTAAGGTCATCGAAGATATAATGCCATCAAAAGTAGTGTTAATTGTTTCTTTTGTCAGATCGATTTCACGAATTTTGAGTGAACAATCAATTTCATTTCGCTTTTCTTTTAGGATTGCAGTCATCGATTTAGAAACATCAACTGCTGTAATCGAATTTACGTGCGGTGCAATTTCGGTGAGTAACAATCCGGTGCCAGAACCAAAATCCATGAGGTGCATGTTTTTAGAATAGTTGACCTCTTTTAAAATGCAGCTAGCAATGTTAGAAACATTGTTTCTTGTAGAAATTTTTTGGTCGTACTCTTTTGCTTTGTTTGCAAAAAAATCTTTTTTGGGTTGGCTTATATGCATAAAAATAAATGGTTTACTTATCCTTCTTCTGCTTATTAATCTCATCCTGAAGTTTTCTACGGATTTGCTGCTCGCGTTCTAAAGAGCGTTGTTTGTGAGTTTCGTATTCCTCTTCAAGTTCATTAAATTTGTTATTTGCTTCTTTAGTGATAGCATTGCTACTATTAAATTTAAACACAAAAAATAATAAGGCAACTAATAAGATTGTGATAATAGACCAAAGCGTTGTATTGTACATTGGCTTAGAAATCAGCATTCCAAAAAAGTTGATACTATCTTTTTCGTTATTTAAACTGCTAACAGTTTCTTTAGTTGTGTTTAGAGAATTAGTGAGCGTTACAATTTCTGATTCCTTTTCATTTAAAGTTACTTTAGTGCTTGCCAATTCTTTTTTTACCACATTTAAAGAATCATTTACTACCTTTTTTAGTCTGTCTAACCAAACACGTTTTACAACTTTATACTCTTGATAACGGTTCGATTTATTTATAATATAATCAAATTGGTTTTCAATAGTGCCGCTATCTAACGTTTGTTTGGGCTCGTTTTCTTGAGCATTTATACTAATTGCAAAAATAAAAGCAATGGCAAAAAAGAATTTTTGAAAAGACATAGTGTGGTTGTTTTATGATTCTATAAATGTAATTAACTTTTATCAGAACAAAAAATTGTAAGTTGAATAGATAATATTTCTAACCACCTCGACCTCGCTTTTTGCGAGCCCACTCCTCCTTGAAATAAGGAGGGAATTTTTGTGCAAAAAAAATCCGTTTGTTAAAAAACAAACAAACGGATTTATAGCATAGTAATTAGGAGTGCTATTTAAATATCTTCAAAATTTACATCCGTAAAACTTTCGCTTTTTACAGTTTCTTCTGTTGTTTCGGATGATGGAGCGTCTTCTTTTACATAATCAGTTTGGTGGCGGTCGCTAATTACCTCTTCGCCTTTTTCGTTGATAATGTAATCAGTTGCAGCTTTTAGCATTTCGTTAAACTCTGCAAAATCTTCTTTGTATAAATAAATTTTATGTTTTTTAT
The DNA here is from genome assembly GCA_002401215.1 of Flavobacteriaceae bacterium. GTDB lineage: Bacteria > Bacteroidota > Bacteroidia > Flavobacteriales > Flavobacteriaceae > Urechidicola. Next base: position 20,695 of record NVSL01000001.1, read on the forward strand.
AATGAAACGATCCGTCGTCGTTTGTAAATTTCTTGCTTTCGGTTACTGTTAAGTAATAATCATCTGCTCGGGTTGATCTAACATCGAAAAAATAAGTTCTTCTTCCTGCTCTTAAAACTTGCGAGAAAATTTCCTCTTGATCGTTAAAGTTTTTGTCACTCATAATCTTCTACTAATTTTTTATGGTTATTGTTCTGACAAATCTAAAAAAATAAATCACTAAAACAATAGCGAATGTCAAAAATATCTTCTTTTTTATTGGGCTTAAATAAAGTGAAAATTCCTCCTTCGCGTTCCGCTTTAGAGGGCGAGAAAACAGGATTTAATTTCAGTGCTCTTTCGGAAAAGAATAGGATTATTGTATGTAAGTTAAATACAGTTTCTTTACTTACYACTTACTACTTACTACTTACTACTTACTACTTACTACTTACTACTTACTACTTACTGCTTACTGCCATTCAACTTACGATTCCTCCAAAAGTTGCTGCTCATATAAATCCTTATAAAAACCTTCAATTTCTGATAATTCGGCATGTGTACCTTGTTGAATTATTTTTCCTTTATCTAAGATGATAATACTATCGGCATGTTTGATGGACGACACGCGATGACTCACAATAATAGTCGTTCTGTTTTTGTTTACGCGTTCTAAATTGTTTAAAATGATTTCTTCAGTTTCGGTATCAACTGCTGATAAACAATCATCCAAAATTAATATTTCAGGATTTTTAATCAAAGCTCTAGCGATGGATACACGTTGTTTTTGTCCTCCGGAAAGTGTAACTCCACGTTCACCCACAAATGTTTTGTAGCCTTCTTTAAACTCAGAAATATTGTGATCTATATACGCATCTTTTGCTGCTTGCACTACCATTTCTGGAGTTGCATTTTCATCACCGAATAAAATATTATTTTCGATAGTATCAGAAAATAAGAAAGCATCTTGTGGCACAAAACCAATGCTCTGACGTAGGTTGTCGAGGTTTAATTCTGTAATGTTTTTATTTCCAATTGTGATGCTGCCATCAGCGGTGTCATATAAACGAGCCACTAAATTAATGATGGTTGATTTTCCCGAACCTGTCATCCCCAAAATAGCCAAAGTCTTTCCTTGTTTTAATTCAAAGCTAACATTTTTAAGGGCTGTTATATTGGTGTCGTCATAAGTAAAAGATACATTTTTAAAGTTGATATCGCCACTGATAATCGATTTTGAATCGGTGTTGTTTTTAATTTCTGGCTCTTCTTTTAARAACTCATTGATTCTATTTTGTGATGCTTCTGCTTGTTGAACGATTGAAGTCATCCAACCTAAAACAGCCACAGGCCATGTTAAAATATTGACATACAAAATGAATTTTGCAATATCTCCTAAGGTTATAAATCCATCAATATATCGCAATCCGCCAACATAAATCACAATTAAATTACTGATACCGATGAGTAAAATCATCACCGGAAAGAAGAAGGCTTGTACTTTATAAAGGTCAATATTTTTTTGTTTGCTGCTTTCTGCAAGGTCTTCAAAATCTTTTGTGGTAACAGGTTCTATTGCATACGATTTTATGATTCTAATTCCCGAAAAAGTTTCCTGAGCAGAAGTTGTCAACTTAGAAAGATACTCTTGTACAATGGTTGTTTTTTGATGAATCAGTCTACTTAAATAATAAATCAAAACAGATAAAATTGGGAGTGGGAGTAAGGTGTAAAGTGTTAGCGCAACATCTGTTCGTAGCATCAAAATTAGAGTAACAACAATTGAGACTAAGGTGTTTAAACTATACATCACCGCTGGCCCAAAATACATTCGTACTTTACTAACATCCTCACTAATTCTGTTCATTAAATCTCCTGTTCGATTCTTTTTATAAAAGTTAAGAGATAGTTTTTGATATTGCGCGTAGATTTCATTTTTTAAATCAAACTCCACCAAACGAGAAGTCACAATTATTTTTTGACGTGTAATATAGGTTAGCACTCCAGAAAGAACCGCAGCACCAACAATTAGCAAAACATTTAGGAGTAATTCTGAAGTGACAATCGATTTATCGGTAATCAATCCGTTTACAAATTCGTCAGAAACATTGATAGAATTTTTAATTAAATCTGGAATCTGAAGTTTTAAAGTGTTGGAAATTACAAGAATAATGACCCCAATACTATACCGATATTTGTATTTAGCAAAGTATTTATTGACGTGTCTAAGGGCTTTCATTTTTAACTAAAATTTTTGAATGGCGAAGATAGTAGAATAAAAATTAATAGTACTTTTGTGCGGTAGAATTTAACATATCTCAAAACGTTCTTTAACGATGATAAATAGAAGACATATTAGAGTAAAAGTGATGCAATCGGTTTATGCATTATTCCAATCTAAAAGTGATAATCTAATAAAAGAAGAAAATTTTTTAATGCGAAGCATTGATGAAATGGGTGACTTACACGCGCTTCTTTTAAGACTTTTTGTAGAGGTCAGAGAATTGGCTGAAACGAAATCAGAAATTTCTAAAAAGAAATATTTAGCATCATCTGAAGAAAAAAATCCAAATAGAAAATTTATTGACAATCTTGCCATTAAAGCAATTGCTGAAAGCTTTTCATTATCTACTTATATAGAGGATAAAAAGTTGAACAATTGGAAGCTGGATGATGAGTTTGTACGCATTATTTGTGATGCTATTTTAGCAAGTAATTTGTATGAATCGTATATGAGTTCTGGAAAATCATCTTTTGCTGAAGATAAGGAATTTGTGATTTCTATTTTTAAAGACATCATTGCTCCGAATGAAAAACTGGCTGACTATTTTGAAGGGATTAACATCACTTGGGTTGATGATATTCCGTTTGTAAACACTTGGGTGTTAAAGGAATTGAATAGCCTTAAAGAAAATAAAACCTACCGTTTAGGAAAGTTATATAAGGATGCTGAAGACAAACAATTTGTGCTAGATTTATTTAGAAAAGTGGTGTTGAAACATCAAGATTTTGATGAAGATATCAATGATAAAACTCCGAATTGGGATTCTGAACGTATTGCAGAAATCGATTTAATTTTGATGAAGATGGCGTTGAGTGAGTTTATTCATTTCCCGTCAATCCCAACAAAAGTATCGATGAATGAGTATATTGAAATATCAAAAGATTACTCATCACAAAAAAGTAGTTTCTTTATCAACGGAGTTTTAGACAAGATTTTAAAACAATACGATACAGAAAAGAAAATCAAAAAAACAGGAAGAGGGTTGATGTAGTCTATTTTTAATAGTCTGTTCATCTATCTAAATCATATAATTTTATATTTTTACAAATAATTTTTAAGTTAAATATCAATCAAATGAAAAAAGTAGTATTTATGGCGGTTGCATWAGCAGCGTTAACTTTCACATCATGTACAAAAGAAAGTGCAAGTGCAAAGGTAAAATCAGAAAATGTTAAAGAAGCTGGACTAAGAGATGCCGCAATTAGCAAAGGAGCACCTGTAATTGAGTGGGATAAAACAGAGCACGATTTCGGAACAATTAACCAAGGCGATAAAGTAGAAACAGTTTTTACTTTAACAAATGTTGGCGAAGGTGATTTAATTGTAACAAAAGCAAAAGGATCTTGTGGATGTACCGTGCCACAGTGGCCAAAAGAAGCAATTGCTCCTGGAGGAACAGCTGAAATTAAAGTGGTATTTAACTCTAGAGGTAAGAAAAACAACACATCAAATACAATTACGTTGACTACAAATACGACTAARGGAAACGAAGTTGTACGTATCAAAGCATTTGTAAAAGTGCCAGAAGTAAAGAATTAAAATTATAAAAATTACACTATGTATTTATCAATATTATTACAAGAAGGAGCCGGCGGATTGATTTCTTACTTGCCATTTTTGGCAATGTTTTTAGTGATCTATTTATTTATGATTCGCCCACAAATGAAACGTCAAAAAAACGAAAAAGCTTTTCAAAGTGAAATTGCAAGAGGAACGAGAGTAATAACTTCTAGCGGAATTCACGGAAAAATTGTTGAGTTAAATGAAAAGGACAATACTGTTGTAGTTGAAACAGGTGCTGGAAAAATTAAATTCGAGCGTTCTGCAATTTCAATGGAAATGACAAATAAATTAAATGCACCAAAAAAGTAATTCTACTTTTTGCATTTTATCAACTTAAAAAAGTGAGTCAATTTTGGCTCACTTTTTTGTATATTTATTTTTTTAAATCAACCTATGGCTATCAGATCAAAACAACGTTTAAAAACTAATTTAAAACTGAGAGTATTCTTAGTATTTCTTAGTTTGTCAGTTATTTTGTGGCTGTTGATAAATCTTTCTAAAACCTATACAGATGATGTTGAATTTGAGGTGAAATACATCAATTTACCAAAAGACAAAGTACTGCAGAGTACTCCTGTAGATCAAATAACAGCTTCGGTTATAGCGTCAGGATTTAATTTATTGCGCTATCAAATAAATACAAAAGAGTTACTGATTGACTTAAAATCTGTGGCTTATAAAAGTGGCACTACTTTTTACTATTTACCAAATAAGTATTTGTCTGATTTAAAAGCTCAGTTAAATGTTGATACAAAGATTGACAGAGTTAAACAAGACACTATTTTTTTTAATCTTGGTATTAACATTTCTAAAAGAGTACCTGTAGAATTGGTGTCGGATATTCAATTTAAATTAGGTTATAATTTGATTGACAAGATTCATATATCTCCAGATTCGGTGAATATTATTGGACCAAAAGCGCAGTTGGATACTATTTATAAAATAAAAACAAACCAGCTGGTGCTAAAGGAAGTTAGTGAGGAAATTAATCAAAATATTGAGTTGAAATTACCAGCATCAGATCAGATAGCAACTTCTGAATTATTGGTTTCAGTTACGGCGAAGGTTGATAAATTTACAGAGGGTTCTTTTTCAGTTCCTTTCACTGTAATCAATATTCCGGATAATTATTCAATTGCTACTTTTCCTAGTGAGATTGAGGTAACTTATATTGTTGCTTTGTCTAATTTTAGTAAAATTACAAAAGAGAGTTTTGTGATAGAATGCGATTTTGAGCAAGCCATAAATAATGAACTCAATTATTTAATTCCGGTATTAAAACAGACGCCTGCTTTGGTGAGCTCGTATAAAATAACCCCGAATAAAATTGATTTTTTGATAGAAAAATAATGATGATTGTAGGGCTTACAGGTGGCATAGGTAGCGGTAAAACAACCGTATTAAACTTCTTTAAAGATTTGGGGGTGTCTTGTTATGTTACTGATATTGAAGCGAAACGATTGATGAATACGTCATTAGAAATTAAAAAGGATTTGATTATTTTGTTTGGTGATGATGCTTATACATCACAAGGATTAAACAGAAAATTTATTGCTGATATTGTTTTTAAAATTCCAAAAAAGTTAGAGGAATTGAATGCAATTGTGCACCCAAGAGTGTTCGATGATTTTAAAATGTTTGTTGAAAATTCTAAGGCTGATTATATTATTTATGAATCGGCTATTTTATTGCAGGGTGATTTTAAAAATTTATGTGATAAAATAATTGTGATTACAGCTCCTTTAAAAACAAGAATTGAGCGCGTTGTACAAAGAGATAAGGTTTTAGAACAAGATGTCTTAGCACGTATAAATCAGCAGATGAGCGAAAAAGAAATGATGAAAAAGGCCGATTTTATCATTAACAATATCAGCCTAGAATCTACAAAAAATGAGGTTGATAGTGTAAACAGACTTCTTCTTAAAGAAATCAAATCAATTAATATATAAAGCGATTTGTCTTAAATAATTGTTAAAAACATATTTTTTTAGTTAATTAATCTAACATATTTCAAAATGGTATGTTAATTAGAATTAGATTTGTAGCATGAATAAAAAGGTTTTTATACTCATAATATTTCTGATGAGTATTTCCTTAGTAGGGATTATCTCTGTACAGGTTTTTTGGATTAAGAACGCCATTGAGTTGGCAGAAAATCAATTTACGAGTGATGTAAAATCTTCYTTGATTCAAGTTTCTGAAAATATAAGTGAGCGGGAGTTGAATAATTTTTATCAAAAAAATTTTTCGCGTTTAGCTGAGCGAAGTGAGTATTTATCAGAATCTGAAATCAAAAAATTCATTTATGAGCAAGTAGATACGGCACGAAATGAAACATTCACGTATGCCCAATCAATACTTGAAGAAAATTATAGAGTACCCTCAGAGTTCTTTGAAAATGACAGTATAGATTTAAAGAAAATTTATAGTAAAGAAGAAATCACGATTGTAAAAAATCAAATTTCTGCAAACCAAGATATTCGCGATTTGCCTGCTGAAGAACATTTTGTGAGGTATGAACAATTAGAAGAATATCAAAAGTTAAATTTAAAACGTCAATCACGTATAATGCATAGCAGGTTGCCGATTTATTTAAGAGTGAGCAATCAAGAGTTGGTATTTAATTTGAGTAACGAATTGTATGTTAGAGGTATTACAACCGAATTTAAATATGGCGTTTATAACAATGATTTATCAACCAAATTAAAGTCGGGATATTTTAGATTAGATGCTCAAAAAACATATATGGTACCTTTGTTTGTTGATGCTAATGGTAAGAGTGATTATCAATTGTATGTGAGTTTTCCGAACAAGAAAAACTATTTAATTTCATCGGTTGGTAAAATTTTAGGATTGTCGGCATTGTTTATCATCGTTATTATTTTGGCGTTTATTAGTTCATTATATCAAATGATAAAGCAAAAACAAATATCAGAAATCAAAACAGATTTCATCAACAATATGACGCACGAGTTTAAGACACCTATTGCGACAATTAGTTTGGCATTAGATGCAATTAGAAACCCGAAAATTATTAATGATAGCGAAAAAGTTTTGCGTTATGTTAAAATGATTGGCGAAGAAAATAAACGGATGCATGCGCAGGTAGAAACTGTTTTGAGAATATCTAAACTAGAAAAAAACCAACTAGATATTGAGATGGAAGACAATGATTTGCATGATATGGTTGAGGATGCTTTAACGCATGTAGAATTGTTAGTTAAGAATAGAGAAGGGAATATTACAACGAAATTAAGTGCGGAATTGTCTGAAGTTTTGTCAAATCAATTCCATTTAACAAATGTGATTGTAAATATTTTAGACAATGCTATTAAGTATTCGCCAGAAACTCCGACCATTGAAATATCGACCGAGAATACGGCGAAAAATATCCTTTTAAAAGTAAAAGACCAAGGGATGGGAATGAGTAAAAGTGTTCAGAAAAACATTTTTAAGAAATTTTATAGAGAAGAAACAGGAAATATTCATAATGTGAAAGGACATGGTTTAGGACTTTCGTATGTAAAAAAAATAGTAGAACATCATCAAGGTATGGTTTATGTTGAGAGTGAAAAAGGAAAAGGAACCACCATCATTATAAAACTACCGTTAATTTAAAACTTAACTTTATGGAAAACAAAAGAATATTATTAGTAGAAGATGATCCAAATTTTGGAACAGTATTAAAAGATTATTTAATGCTAAACGATTATATCGTCACCCATGCCAAAGACGGATTGGAAGGTTTGATTATGTTTAAAAACAACGATTTTGACATGTGTATTTTAGATGTGATGATGCCTCGAAAAGATGGTTTTACATTGGCAAAAGATATAAGAGGAACCAATTCTGACATCCCAATTATTTTTTTAACAGCCAAAACAATGAAAGAGGATGTGTTAAAAGGATACCAAGCAGGAGCAGATGATTATTTAAACAAACCATTCGATTCTGAAGTTTTGCTATACAAAATGAAAGCAATTTTGCAACGCAAAGAGGCAGATAAAACGGTTGAGGAAGATGTATTTGAGTTCACTATTGGTAAATTTCATTTAAATTCTAAGTTACGTCATTTAACTTTTGACGGACAAGAAACCATTAAATTATCGCCAAAAGAAAGCAAGTTATTAAAAATGTTGGCAGTTCATAAAAATGATTTGATGCCAAGAGAATTAGCCTTGACAAAGATTTGGAGAGATGATAATTATTTTACATCACGTAGTATGGATGTGTATATTGCCAAATTAAGAAAATATTTAAAACTTGATGAAAACGTAGAAATTCTTAACATTCACGGAGAAGGTTTTCGATTGATTGAGAGTTAAAGAAATTGAATTTAGAATTCAATCAAATTATCTTTCCCGTACAAACGAGAATCCGTTACTTTAAAATTTAAATTAATAATCTGTTCTTAATTGAGCAGATTTTTTTTATGCCTAGAAATGAGTATCAATAAATGAAGATAATTTATTTAGCGTGTCAATAAAATTATCACCTTCCCATCCGTGACCCTCATTTTCGTATAAAGTAAACTCATTAATAACACCCAATTCGTCCAATTTGGCTTGCATTTCTATACCCTGTGATGTTGGCACTAATTCATCTTGCCCTCCATAAAATAAAATTGTTGGAGGCGAAGTTGTAGTTGCAACATGATATGGGCTATATCCTTCATAAAATTCAGGATCATCTGTATAGCTAACTCCTGTCATTAACTCCATACCTATTCTGAAATTTTCAAAATCAGGGTCATCAACGTAGCTAGGGTCAGTAAAATTTGTAGGTCCTACAAGGCTACTTACAAATTGTACATCAGCATCCAAATCATAATCATAAGCATAAACCATTGAAAGGTGTGCGCCAGCGCTTACACCAATAAACCCAAAATCATCAGTAATTTGATAGGTTTCTTCTTTTGATTTTAGATCAGCGATAACTTCCGAGATATCGTTCAATTGCATCGGGAAAGGAGAGATGCCTATAGATCCCAATCTATAATTAAGATTTACAATAGCATAATCTGGATAAGTAGGTCTCAAAATATCAACTAAAAAGTTCATATCATCTTTATCGCCCCCAATCCAAGAGCCACCATGTATCAATACAAAAACTTTTGTTGTTAAATTAGACCTGTTTGCAGGTAAATACAAGTCGTATTTCTGAGAAGGACTTGTGCCGTAAGTAACATTTAAAAATTCGATAGCCTCTTGCGGTAGAGTCTCTATATCTTCAATAGTATTGTTTGTTGAGCAAGAAGAAATAAACAGAAATATAAGACTTGCAAAAAGGATTTTGTTAAATTTGTAAGTGAATTGACGCATCATAGAATTTATTTAAAACTCAAATGTAGGATAAAATGTCAGAACTTATAAAAATRTACCCAGAAAATCCGAATCCAAAAGAAATAGACAAAGTTGTAGCTGTTTTAAAAAAAGGAGGATTGATTATTTATCCTACTGATACAGTTTACGGTTTGGGTTGCGACATTACTAATACAAAGGCTTTGGAGCGTATTGCGAGGATTAAAGGCGTGAAATTAGAAAAAGCAAACTTCTCGTTTATCTGTAATGATTTAAGCCATTTGTCCGATTATGTAAAGCAGATTGATACGCCTACTTATAAGATTTTAAAACGCGCTTTACCGGGGCCTTATACTTTTATTCTACCAGGAAATAACAATTTGCCAAAAGTATTTAAGAAGAAAAAAACTGTTGGGATTAGAGTTCCTGACAATTCAATTGCACAAGCTATTGTTGCGGCTTTGGGCAATCCGATTGTGTCAACTTCTATTCATGACGAGGATGAATTGATTGAATATACCACGGATCCAGAATTGATTTTCGAGAAATGGGAGTCTAAAGTTGATATTGTAATTGATGGCGGTTATGGCGATAATCATGCTTCTACCGTAATTGATTTGACTGATGATGAACCCGAAGTTATTAGAGAAGGCAAGGGGAGTTTAGATATTCTTTAAACTTTTTTGACCTTATAAAATTCTTTCACTCCTTTTATAAAATGTTGCCAAACAATACTTTTGGTGTAAAAATAATCTTCTTTATTTTCTGATTTTCTTTTTTTGAGCATTCCTCTTAGTCCAAGATAAAAACTAAAATGAGCTTTTAAAATTGCGAAGGTGTGGATAGGTTTTAATTTTACTAAAAATAAGATTCCTGCAATACCATCAAAAGTGAGTCGGATAAAAAGTGTTGTAAATAAATATTTTTTTGGAAGATTTTTAGCCAACATAAAAAGACTATTCCTAAAATTTAAATATGTCTTTTTCGGATTTGCTTCGTTCAAAGTTGCGCCACCAACATGATACACAGTTGAGTTGCCTACATACATTATTTGATGTCCTGAATTCTGCGCTCGCCAGCACAAATCAATTTCTTCTTGATGCGCAAAAAACTCTTCATCAAACCCATTTAATTCTTTAAAAACAGTTGCTCTGATAAAGAAGCATGCACCTGAAGCCCAAAATATTTCTGAGGTATCATTATATTGATTGTTATCTTTTTCTAGGTGATTAAAAATTCGCCCTCTGCAAAAAGCAAAGCCATATTTATCAATAAAACCACCTCCTGAACCCGCATATTCAAAGAATATTTTATTTTTATAATTCAATATTTTTGGTTGGATGATAGCGGTGTTTTTATCCTTTTCAAATTCTGAAATAATAGGAGTCAACCAATTCTTCGTAACTTCAATATCAGAATTTACCAAGGCATAAATATCAGCATCAATATGTTTTAGAGAGTCATTATACCCTTTGGCATAACCACCAWYWYTGATGTTTTGTATAATCTTTACAGTTGGGAATTTGCTTTTGACAATTGCGATTGAGTCATCAGTAGAGGCATTGTCGGCAATATAAATAGTGCAGTTTTCTACTTTACTATGTTCAAGGATTGAGGGGAGGAACTGCTGCAACAATTGTTGCCCATTCCAGTTTAATATGACGACTGCTATTTTCAATGATGCAAACATACATTAATTGAAAATATTGGGCATAAAAAAAGTCCATAATTAAATGGACTTTGATTTTTAAAAAGATTAGTAATGATTAGATTACTTTAACGTCAATAGCGTTTAAACCTTTTTTTCCTTCTTTCAATTCAAATTCAACTGTGTCTCCTTCTGCAACTCTGTCAACTAAGCCAGARATGTGAACGAAATACTCATTGTTTGAACCTTCTTCGATGATGAATCCAAATCCTTTAGATTCGTTGAAGAATTTTACTGTACCGTTTTTCATTAAAAAATAAATAATATTAAGCTGCAAAAGTAATCAAAATAATTAGTCTTACAATATTAAAAGAATAAATTTTATTTTATTTTTTAAGAATATGCAATTTACTAGAATTTAACTAGTTAATTTATTTAGGGCTATACTTCGGAATCTCCTTTAAAAAAATATATCGCTCATTCTGGGTGTCCAGCTCACAAGAAAAATGTGTCAATCCGTTGGTAACAACTAAAAAGTCGGCATTTAATTTTAGGTTGTAGCGCGCAATCTGATCAAAAGTATCTTGGGTAATTTTTATTTTCGGAGCCTTACATTCAATAATAATATTTGAAGATCCATCAGAATTAAAAATTAAAATATCAAATCTCTTTTTTCTATTGTTCACAACCACCTGTTTTTCTACAGCAATCATCGAGATTGGGTAGTTTTTTTCGGAAATTAAATACTGAACAAAATTTTGACGCACCCATTCTTCTGGAGTTAAAACCACATATTTTTTTCTGATAAGATCAAAAATTAGTTGCTTATTTTCGCTACTTTTGATTTTGAATTGATACGAAGGTAAATTCAATTTATGCATACTGCAAAAATGCTAATTTTTATTTATTAATGGTGAATGTAAAACAAATAGTTACTGATATAAAACGAGGAGATATCAAACCCATTTATTTTTTAATGGGAGAWGAASCTTWTTAYATTGATAAAATTTCAGAGTATATCGAAAACTCCGTTTTGACTGAAGAAGAAAAAGGATTCAATCAAATGGTTTTGTATGGTCGCGATGTTTCGATAGAAGAAATTGTATCAAATGCCAAACGTTTCCCGATGATGGCAGAGCGACAAGTGATTATTGTTAAAGAAGCGCAAGAGTTATCTAGAACCATTGAGAATTTAGTTTCGTACGCTGATAACCCAACACCAACAACGGTCTTGGTGATGTGTTATAAATATAAGTCTTTAGATAAACGTAAAAAATTAGCAAAGTTAATTGCAAAATCGGGCGAATTATTTGAATCTAAAAAACTGTATGACAATCAAGTTGCAGAGTGGATTCGGAAAGTATTGGCTGGAAAAAAATATCAAATCGAACCAAAAGCATCGCAAATGTTGGTGGAGTTTTTAGGGAATGATTTGAGTAAAATCAACAACGAACTTGAAAAATTATTTGTTGTAATTTCTGAGGGTAGTACCATTACCGCAAAGAATATTGAGGAAAATATTGGAATCAGTAAAGACTTTAATGTTTTTGAATTGCGAAAAGCAGTAGGAGAAAAGCAAGTTGTAAAAGCCAATCAAATCATTAATTATTTTGCGCAAAATCAAAAAAGTCACCCAACAGTTATGACGGTTTCTTTGCTGCATAGTTTCTTTGTCCAGCTGCTGCAATACCACGGTTTAAAAGACAAATCAAAAGCATCTGTTGCAAAGGCCTTAAAAGTAAATCCTTTCTTTGTAGATGATTATATCAAAGCTGCACGAAATTATCCGATGCGAAAAGTTGCACAAATAATTGGTTTGTTACGAGAAGCAGATGTAAAAAGTAAAGGTGTAGGCGCAAATTTATCGCAAGGAGATTTACTAAAAGAATTGCTTTTTAAAATGATGCACTAGGTTTAGAAATCCCAAATTCCAAATAGCAAAAAGTTTTCAGTCGCAGCTTACAGGCGCAATCAATTAATCATCGTTTTCATTTGATCAAATTATATATTTCGTCCCTTGCGATTACCTTAGCGCCCTTTGCAGTTAAATCAATTTTCAACTAAATCACTACCTTTATCAACCATTAACCTTTCTTCTCTATTGGCAATTTCCCAAGCGGTATAAAAAACCAATTGTGCACGTTTAGTCAGTAAATCAAGATTTATTTTTTCTTTAGTATCTGTCGCTTTGTGGTAATCAGCATGCGTTCCGTTGAAATAAAATATAATCGGAATTCCGTGTTTTGCTAAATTATAATGGTCAGATCTAAAATAAAAACGGTTCGGATCACTCTCTTCATTATAGGTGTAATCCAGCGCCATGTGCGTATAAGTGGCATTTGCCTTTTCATTAATAGCGTGTAATTCACTGCTCAATCTATCCGCCCCAATCACATACACATAATTATTATCATCCGGAGCGCGTTCTTTACCGATGCGCCCAATCATGTCAATATTTAATCCAGCAACCATATTTTCTAGAGGATACACAGGGTTTTTAGAAAAATATTTAGAGCCTAACAACCCTTTTTCTTCACCTGTAAAATTTACAAATAAAATAGAGCGTTTTGGGCCATAACCTTGTTTTTTTGCTTTTGCAAATGCCTGCGCAATTTCAAGAACGCCCGTTGTACCTGATGCATCATCATCTGCTCCATAAAAAATTTCTCCATCATGAATTCCTAAGTGGTCATAATGAGAAGAAATTACCAAGATTTCATTTGGTTTTTCTGTACCCTCAATAAATGCAATCACATTTTCTGATGGATGTTCAGACTTACCATTCAAAGCTTCTACAGGGATGTGTTGAAGGTAATTGTCCGTTCCATTAATCCCTTTAATTCCAAAACTTTTATATTGATTGATTAGATATTCAGCAGCGAGTTTTTGTCCTTTTTCTCCAGTTTGTCTTCCTTCAAATTCGTCAGAAGCTAGAGTGTAAATATGTTCTTTTACATCTTTACTGTTAATGGTATTTCCGAATTTTGTGATAATTTCTGAGTTTGAAGTCAACTCAGTACTCGTTAAGTTTTTGTTTGATTTACAAGCTAAAAAGAAAACTAAAATAGCTGCTGATAGAAGTATTTTTTTCATGTGATTGGGATATTTTATTGCGACAAAAATACGGATATTTTTGTTTTAATTAATTGCCTGTGAAATTTTAACAGAATTTTATTTCTGATTTAAAATAAACTGCTGTTGCTGAAAATCAAAATGAACGGTCTCTGATGAAAAGAGTTTCTCCACACTTTTATTTTCGATTAATTTTTGAGGATTCCCTGTAATAAATTCATCATCAGTCATCAGCCATAATTCGTCTGCAGCTTGTAATGCTAAATGAATTTCGTGGGTAGAAACGATAATCGTTTTATTTAAATCTGAGGCTAATTCTTTTAACAATTTAAAAGATTCCATTTTGTGTAAAACATCTAAATGTGCAGTTGGTTCATCTAAAATAATCAGCTCAGTTTCTTGTGTCAAAGCTCTAGAAATTAAAACGCGTTGCAGCTGACCGTCGCTCAACTCATAATATTTTTTGTGTGATAGGTGTTCGATTTTTGTCAAGCGCWTTGCTTCATAAACCTTGTCAATATCACTTTGTAAAAGTTTTCCAACCCAATTTGTATAGGGTTGCCTTCCTAAGGCGATGAGTTCAAAAACAGTCAAATTACTTTCTGGTAATTTTTCGGTGAGCACCAAACTCATGGTTTTTGACAATTCAATTTCGGAATAAGAATTCAAATTTTTATTGTGAATCAAAATAGCTCCAGAAAGTTTGGCTTGCACTTTTGACAGTGTCCTTAATAAGGTAGATTTTCCAATGCCATTTTTACCAAGAATACAAACAAATTTTCCTTTTTGCAATTCGATATTTAAATTCGATGCAATAACTGCCTGTTCTTTTTTAGAACTATATCCAATAGATAAATTTTCTGTTTTAAGGATGATATCTTTATTCGAGTCTTTCAATTATTCAGTCTTTCAATTTTTCAATCATTCAATTCCCTACACATACATTTTTCGTTTCCTCACCAATAACCAAATCACAATCGGTGCACCAAATAAAGAGGTAATCGCATTGATTGGTAAGGTATATTCACTCATTGGCATTTGTGCAATCATATCAGCAACCAACATTAAAATTGCTCCGCAAATTAATACTGCCGGAATTAATATTTTATGGTCCGAGGTGTCAAAAATAAGTTTTGTTAAATGTGGTACTGCCAATCCTACAAAGGCTATTGGACCCGAAAACGCAGTAATAACCCCGGTTAAAATACTTGTAGTTATTAAAATATAATTCCGAGTTCTTTTCATATTCACCCCCATACTCTTGGCATAATTTTCTCCGAGCAGCATGCTGTTTAATGGTTTTATGATGAATAGCATAAAAGCAATTCCTATAAAAAACAGAACACCGAATATGGCGAGTTCATTCCAACTTAAATTGCCCAAACTCCCAAATCCCCAAAAGATAAATTGTTGTAATTGTTCTGCGGAACTAAAATAAACAAGTACACTAATTATTGCTGAAGTTAAACTACCAAACATCAATCCGATGATTAATATCGACATAGTATTTCTGATTTTATTTGCAGCAATCAATACTGCGGATAAGACTAAAAACGAACCCAAACTTGCAGCAATTGCCATCCCAAAACTAGAGGTCGATGCAAATGTAATTCCCCCAAAAAGAGAAGTTCCTAAAATCAATAAAGCAACGCCTAAACTCGCTCCAGAACTTATACCTAAAACAAAAGGGCCTGCTAACGGATTTCTAAAAAGGGTTTGCATTAATAAACCACTGACTGATAATCCTGCACCTACCATAATTGCTGTTAAGGCTTTCGGGATTCTAACATTTACTACAATGGTGTGCCAAGAATCTTTACTTGCATTTCCTTCTAAAATGGAAGAAAATATATCTTTAAGAGGGATGGAAACTGAGCCTAAACTAACATTCAAAAACCAAATTATGATGAGTGTAATGATTAGAATTGTAAAAGTGAAGCGATATGATTTCTGTGGATTCAAAATCGAAGTGAATGCAAAAAGGTAACTAGTTTTTTGATTGCTTTTCCTCTGTGAGAAATCGCGCTTTTTTGTGCTAGCGACATTTCGGCAAATGTTTTGTTAAATCCTTCAGGAACAAAAATAGGATCGTATCCAAAACCTTTTTCTCCAATTTTATTTTCTGTAATATGTCCTTTGCAAACACCTTCAAAAGTAAGAAGTTCGCCCTCAAAATCTAATGCAATAACAGTTCTGAATTGTGCTTTTCTATTGGTCTCGTTTTTAAGATCACTCAATAATTTTAACATATTTTTCTCAGCATTAGCTGGCTCACCAGCATAACGTGCAGAATAAACTCCAGGAGCACCATTCAAAGTTTCAATCTCTAAACCAGTGTCATCAGAAAAACAATTGACACCAAATTTTTCTTTTACAAACGCCGCCTTAAGTTTTGCATTTCCTTCTAAGGTGTTTTCGGTTTCAGGAATATCTTCATCACAGCCAATATCTTTTAAACCGACCACATGAAAAAATGGAAGTAACTCCTGAGCTTCTTCCAATTTGTTAGGATTATTTGTAGCAAAAACTATTTTCATAAAACAAATGTAAGGCTAATTTTAATGAACAGGAAGGTTCAATTCAGATTWAACCTCGGTCATTACAAAAGCAGATTGTACTTGCCCTAAATTTTCAATCGATGCTAATTTTTTAGCCACAAAATGTTGGTATTCATCCATGTCAAAAACCATCACTTTTATTAAATAATCAAACATACCAGCGATGTGATAGCACTCAATCACTTCATCAAATTGTAAAATATCTTTTTCGAATTTTGCAATATAACTAGCCTCATGACTTTTAAGTGAGATATTACAAAAGGCAACCAATTGCAATCCGATTTTTTTCCGATTTAAGATTGCTTTGTAAGATGATATATATCCGTCATTTTCTAAACGTTTGATGCGTTCAAAAATAGGAGTGGCAGTTAAATTTAATTTTGACGCCAACTCTTTGATGGTAATTTTACCGTTGGATTGTAAAAGTTTTAGAATTTTTTTGTCTGTTTGATCTATCATAAGGCAGAATATTTTTCTATTTCATCTTACGCAAGTCAATAGTGAAAGATGTATAATCTTCAAAAATAGTAATTATAGAATAATAAACCAAAAAGATATGATAATAAAGAAAATATAACTTTAATGATTACTTTTGATAAAAATAARTCAAGATGAAATCACATAAATACAGTCCAGAAAGTTTAATGATGTCTTATGGTCACAAGCCATCAACTGCTCAAGGAGCAATTAAAGCGCCGATTTTTAACACATCAACTTTTGTATTTAATTCYGCTGAAGAAGGAAAAGCATTTTTCGAAGTTGCTTACGGAATCAGAGAAAAAGAGGGGTCAGAAGAAATGGGATTAATCTATAGTCGTATCAACAATCCGAATTTAGAAATTCTTGAAAAACGTTTGTGTTTGTGGGATGAAGCCGATGATTGCGCAACTTTTGAAAGTGGTATGGCAGCCATCAGCACCATCTTTTTAGAGTTTTTAAAACCAGGAGATTTGTTGGTATACACGCATCCAACCTATGGAGGGACCAATCATTTTATCGAACATTTTTTACCGAAAATCGGAGTAGAAAGTATTGGTGTTTATGCTGATCAATCTGCAGAAGAAGTAAAACAAATGATTGAAAAATCAGGAAAAGCAAATCAATTAGCAATGTTTTATTTAGAAACTCCGGCAAACCCAACCAATGATTTGGTWRMKRKYSMAGMNTATTMTWWWMTKKYRRRWSRYKYKKMTRCAGATGATAAAAAAGTATTGATGGCGGTTGACAATACGTATATGGGGCCACTTTGGCAGCATCCATTAAAGCATGGTGCGGACTTGGTGATTTATTCTGCTACAAAATATATTGGAGGACATAGTGATGTGATTGCTGGAGCTGTTTTAGGGAATAGTGAAGTGATGCAACGTGTAAAAGTGTTGCGTACATTTTTAGGGAATATGATTAGCCCAAATACCGCGTGGTTATTGACACGAAGTTTAGAAACATTGAAAGTGAGAATGAGTCAGCAAACAAAAAATGCGCAAGAAGTTGCGGCTTATTTATTGACACAAGATAAGATTGAAAGCGTGAGCTATTTAGGATTGTTGCCAGAAGGTTCTGAGCAACACAGAATTTATAAAAAGCAGTGTTCAGCTCCAGGAGGAATGATTTCTTTTGATATTAAAGGAGGTGAAAAAGAAGCTTTCCAATTTTTAAATGCGTTAAAGTTGATGAAGTTGGCAGTGAGTTTAGGAGGTACAGAAAGCTTGGTGCAACATCCAAATTCGATGACACATATTGGTGTTGATCCTGAGCAAAAAGTGCGTATGAAAATTTCGGATAAATTGGTACGTTTGTCAATTGGTGTTGAGGATGCCAAAGATATTATTTGGGATATTAACCAAGCGTTAGTTGCTGTAGAAGTGTTGGAAACAGTGAGTTAATATTTTCGATTTGTCATTCCTGCGAAGGCAGGAATCCAAAATACACCTTAAATATTGGTATTAAGATTTTCTTATCAGAAGTTATTACACAGAGATAGGCAAAGAAGTCACAGAGAAGCACAGAGTTTTTAAAATAATGAGATTGCTTCGTTGCACTCGGAAAGACGTCTTACATCTTATGTCTAAAAGTCCCGAAGACTCGGGAAGGTCTTACGTCTTAAAACCTACTCATGATGATAAGGCTCATTCTTTAAAATTGTAAAGCCACGGTAAATTTGCTCAACTACAAAAAGCCGAATCATTTGATGAGAGAAAGTCATTTTAGAAAAAGAAATTTTTCCTTGCGCTTTTTGATAGACTGCTTCTGAAAATCCATAAGGGCCACCAATCACAAAAACGAGTTGTTTAATTCCGCTATTCATTTTCTTTTGCAAATAGTTTGCAAACTCTTTAGAACGAAAGTCTTTACCTTTTTCGTCTAGTAAAATAAGTTGGTCGGTGGGTTGAAGTTGTTTTAAAATCAACTCTCCTTCTTTTTCTTTTTGCTGTTTTTCTGACAGGTTTTTGACATTCTTGATATCAGGAATTAGCGTCAATTCAAATTTGATATAATGCTTTAATCGGTTTTGATAGGTGTCTATCAATTGAATTAAATTTTTATCATCTGTTTTGCCAATGGCGAGGACTTTTATTTTCATTTTGTAAAGATAAAAAAAGTATTTTTGTACTACTTGAAACTTTAGATTAATGATTTCCGAACAACAGTTCCAAAAAGAATTACAACTTATTATTTCAAATGCCATTAGAGAAGATGTGGGTGATGGTGATCACAGCTCGTTGGCGTGTATCCCAAAGTCAGCAAAAGGGAAGGCAAAATTATTGGTAAAGGATACTGGTATTATTGCAGGAGTGCAATTTGCTACCATGATTTTTGAGTATGTAGATGCTGATTTAAATGTTGATATTCTCATTAAGGATGGATTAAAAGTTACTCACGGAGATATTGTTTTAACGGTGTCAGGAAGTTCGCAATCTATTCTAAAAGCAGAGCGATTGGTATTAAACGCAATGCAGCGTATGAGTGCGATTGCTACCAAAACAGCTTTTTATATGGACTTGCTAAAAGGAACCAATACCAAAATTTTAGATACCAGAAAAACAACTCCAGGAATTAGAGCCATCGAAAAATGGGCAGTAAAAATTGGAGGAGGAGAAAATCATCGCTTTGCTTTGTATGATATGATTATGCTCAAAGACAATCACATTGATTTTGCTGGTGGAATTACAAAAGCAATTCAAAAAACACAGAGGTATTTAAAAGAAACCAATCGTGATTTAAAGATTATTGTTGAAGCAAGAAGTTTGAAGGAAATTGAAGAAATTTTAGAATCAGAAGGTATTCATAGAATTTTGATAGACAACTTTAATTATGAGGATACGCGTAAAGCTGTAAAGCTGATTGGAGATAAATGTCAAACAGAATCGAGTGGAGGAATCACAGAAGAAACCCTTAGAAAATATGCAGAGTGCGGAGTAGATTATATTTCGTCTGGGGCATTGACGCATTCGATTTACAATATGGATTTGAGTTTGAAAGCGGTTTAATAATGAATAGTTAATAATTAAAAAGGAATAATTAAGGAAGAATGAATTTTAAATGATTTAATTATTCAATCTTAGAATTAATAAATGACAAAAAAAATAGAACATAAATTACTTAAAATTCCAGTTGTAAGGATCTTGGTAAAACTAGCGATGCGGATAAAAATCCCAGGAATGCAAGGAATGTCGCTTTATGATTTGCTAGAAATGTACATCATCGGAATTATAAATGGCGCCTTAACTTCACGTGCAGGGGCGATTGCGTTTAGTTTTTTTATGGCGCTTTTTCCGTTTTTACTGTTTATTTTAACCTTGATTCCTATTTTAAATATTGATGGTCTGCAAGATTATTTTATGGCCTTTTTAAAAGAATCACTTCCTCCTACAACCGCTGATGCCGTTGATGATGTGGTGAATGATATTTTTACCAATCGCTATAGTGGGCTGCTTTCTTTTGGTTTTTTAACAACCATATTTTTGATGACCAACGGAGTGAATGCCATTTTTGGAGGCTTCGAGTATTCGTATCATGTAAAGAAAACCCGCAACATGTTTAAACAATTTATGGTCGCCATGGGTGTGTCAATAATATTGTCATTGTTGTTGTTATTTACGATTGCGGCCATGATTTATTTCCAGGTGTTAATTTCTGACTTAAAGGGATATGGTTGGTTAAGTGATGATGTTTTTTGGATAGAATTTGGGCGCGTTATCTTTTTAGTTATGATGATTTATACAGGGATTTCTATCCTATATAATTATGGCGTTAAAGGTTTAACAAAGCGATCATTCTTTAGTTCGGGTGCTGTATTAACAACCTTATTAACCTTGTTGATGTTTTATCTTTTTGGAATTTATGTCGAGAAATTCGCTCAATATAATAAGCTTTATGGATCCATCGGAACCCTATTAATTTTGATGTTGTTTATTTGGTTAAACTCGATTATTTTACTACTCGGATTCGAATTAAATGCCTCTATGAATCGCCTCAGACTCAAACATAAAATTGAAAAAAAATAAGCACATGAAAGTAATCGCCATGATTCCAGCGCGTTTAGAAGCGACACGATTCCCAAGAAAATTATTGCAAGATTTAGGCGGTAAATCAGTGATTGTCCGGACCTATGAAGCAGCTAAAAACACCGATCTTTTTGAAGAAGTGTTTGTGGTTACGGATAGTCAATTGATTTTTGATGAGATTGTTTCGAATGGAGGCAAAGCTGTGATGAGCCTACAAGAACACCAGTCAGGGTCTGATAGAATTGCTGAGGCTATCCAGAATATTGATGCCAATATTGTTGTAAATGTCCAAGGCGATGAACCTTTTACCGATGCCAATTCTTTGCGTGATTTATTGGCTGTTTTTGTGGATGATACTGATAACAAAATTGATATCGCTTCATTAATGTTTCAGATTTCAGATGCCGATGAAATCAAAAACCCAAACAATGTAAAAGTGGTGATGGATGTAAATGAATGCGCCCTATATTTTAGTCGATCGGTGATTCCTTTTTCAAGAGATGATTCTAAAGTAGATTATTACAAACATATCGGAATTTACGCCTTCAGAAAAGAGGCTTTATTAAAAGCAACTTCTTTACCCATGAATGATTTAGAGCAAATCGAAAAATTAGAGCAGCTACGATTTTTAGCTAACGGAATGAAAATAAAAATGGTAAAAACCAATCAGCAACCTATTGGAATTGACACCCCTGAAGATTTAGAAAAAGCGAGGGAATTACTTCGTGAATAAAAGCATTTCTAAAACATTATTTTGTCCGTTCGAGCGCAGTCGAGAACTAACCACAATTTTCACATTCGCTATGTTTTTAACAATTTAATTTTTTGCCATTGTTGATGTTTTTCACCAACAATTTTTTCGGATATTTGCAAACATTAAAATTGTACCGAATTTACTGAAAACCGCGACTGCAAACTGAATACTGCAAACTGTTTACTAAAAGAATATGAAACCAAGCATCCCAAAAGGAACCAGAGATTTTTCTCCCACCGAAGTTGCCCAACGCAACTATATTTTCAATACTATAAAAGCCTCTTTTGAAAACTTTGGGTTCCAACCAATTGAGACACCAAGTTTTGAAAACTCATCAACATTGATGGGTAAATATGGCGAAGAAGGAGACCGTTTGATTTTTAAAATATTGAATTCTGGGGACTTCTTAAAAAAGACAGATTCGCAATTATTATCAGATAAAAACAGTCTAAAAGTTACGAGTCAAATCTCTGAAAAAGCATTGCGATATGACTTAACAGTTCCGTTTGCACGCTATGTGGTACAACACCAAAATGATATTTCATTTCCTTTTAAACGCTATCAGATTCAACCAGTTTGGAGAGCAGACCGTCCGCAAAAAGGGAGGTTTAGAGAATTCTATCAATGTGATGCTGATGTGGTTGGTAGCAAGAGTTTGGTGCAAGAAGTTGAGTTTGTTCAGTTGTATGATGATGTGTTTTTCAAATTGAAACTATCGGGAGTTACCATCAAAATGAACAATAGAAAAATATTGTCTGGTATTGCCGAGGTAATTGGTGCTGCTGATAAATTAATCGACTTTACGGTGGCATTAGATAAGTTGGATAAGATAGGAGTAGAAGGTGTTACGAACGAAATGTTATCGAAAGGAATCACCCAAGAAGCAATTGATAAAGTGCAACCATTGTTTCATTTTTCGGGATCAAATTCAGAAAAATTAAATCAATTGAAAGGGATGTTGCAAACTTCCGACGAAGGCTTGAACGGAGTAAAAGAATTACAATTTGTGGTAGATTCAATTTCGGAGTTAGGCTTGCAATCAGCAAATTTAGAAATTGATGTAACCTTGGCTCGTGGTTTAAATTATTACACGGGAGCTATTTTCGAAGTGTCAGCACCAGAAGGTGTAAAAATGGGATCCATCGGAGGTGGTGGACGCTATGATGATTTAACTGGAATCTTTGGGTTGAAAGATGTGAGTGGTGTAGGAATCTCTTTTGGGTTAGACAGAATCTATTTGGTGCTAGAAGAGTTGAATTTATTTGAATCCGTAGAATTACCAAAACCAAAAGTGTTGTTTTTAAATTTTGATGAGCAGCAACAATTGTCATCCTTAAAAGCGATTACAGAGTTAAGGAAAGAGAATGTTAAATGCGAATTGTACCCAGATGTTGCAACGAGCAATAAACAGCAGAAGAAACAATTTAAATATGTAAACAATAGAGCCATTGAATTTATGGTTTCAAAGTTTGAAAATGAGCGGTTTACATTAAAGAATATGAATAGCGGCGAGCAAAGCGAATTGAGTTTAAGTGATATGATAAAAAAGCTAAAATAATTTGTAAATTTGCCGACCATAAAGAAGAGATATGTTTGAAGTTAAGAACGGAATGAGTAATAAGAATATTGAAGATTTAGGAGAAGACCACGTGGGGTCATCAGCAACAACACCGTTACGTGCCGATGCTTTTGATATCTCGGATGCTGAAAAGATTGAGCGCATTCAAAAAAACGTCTATGAAATTTTAGATACTTTGGGGATGGATTTGACAGATGACAGTCTTCAAGGAACYCCGAAACGTGTTGCAAAATCTTTTGTAAACGAATTGTTTTCTGGATTAAATCCTGCCAACAAACCACACTTATCAACTTTTGATAATAACTATAAGTATGGCGAAATGTTGGTAGAAAAAAACATTGTGGTCTATTCTACTTGTGAGCATCATTTGTTGCCAATTGTTGGTAGAGCGCACATTGCATATATCTCTAACGGTAATGTTATTGGGCTTTCTAAGATGAACAGAATTGTTGAATTTTTTGCAAAAAGACCTCAGGTTCAGGAGCGTTTAACCATGCAAGTGGTGCAAGCTTTACAAGAAGCTTTGGGTACGCAAGATGTTGCGTGTGTGATTGACGCCAAACATTTATGCGTAAATTCTAGAGGTGTAAAAGATATTGAAAGTAGTACGGTGACTTCAGAATTTGGAGGACAGTTTAAAAATAAAGAAACGAAAAGAGAATTTTTAGATTATATAAAAATGGAAACTAATTTTGAATAATTAATTCCCTCTTAATTTTCCCAAAGGGGAGAAACTAAAAACTTAAAAATCCGAAATTGAATTCTCAATTTCGGATTTTTGTTTTAATAAAGTTCAGCTTTATTTTACATATTCTGAGTGTAATAATTATAATCTTTAATAACTGTTGCAATAAAATCGATAGGCTGCTCTTCTGGGTTTGCATCCAACAATTCGGTTAGTTTTATATTTATTTTTAAGATTACTTTGTGGTTGCCTTCTCTTTTTGCTTTGAGGTATAAGTTTTTAATTGTTTGTATATCCGAGTCGGATAAAGTGGTTACCTGCGGATAGGTTGGTTTGTAATCTAAGGGGATATCAACTGCCAATGTGTTGGTAATACTCACGCGTTTTTTTTCGCTTACCACGGTGGTGCTCGCCGCTAAATCGCCCAAGCGTTGTCCTTTACCGTTGAGTAAAATGGTGAGTATTGCTACGGATCCGGAGGCAATACTAATATCAATTATTCGCAATACCCATCGCATTAAATAACTTCCAAAGGTTGGTTTGGAGCCATCAATTTTTACCACTCTAATTTTATTGATGCGTTTTCCGGGAGTCTGTCCATCCCATAAAATTTCAAAAGTCAATGAATAAAAAAACACGGGTAAACCTAATAAGGTGCCCAATGTAAAATTTTCGAAAGGGTCCACATCAAGAGCGTTCAAAATTAAAGAAGTACCAATTAAATAGGACACAATAAACAAGCCGTCAATTAGATACGAACCGATGCGCGTGGTGAGATGCGCAACATTTTGGTTGATGCTAACATTTTGTGCTGTTTCTATTTGAAAATTGTCCATTTTTTGTGTTTATTTGAGGAACAGTAAAAATCATGTTTAATAATTGAATATACAACTCTTTTTTAGGTTGATTTTTGATTTTTTTTGGACATCATTTATATAACCAATTAGACTTCAAAAAAAAATATGCGCGAAGCATCCTTTGTGAAAAAGAATAAAGAACGATGGCAATTGTTTGAGGACGTACTCGCGAAATCTAAAGATATTTCTCCGGACAGACTTTCTGATTTGTACATCGAAATTACGGATGATTTGAGTTACGCAAAAACGTTTTATCCCAATAGTAATACGGCTGCTTACCTAAATTCTATTGCGTCTAGCGCACATCAAAAAATATATAAAACCAAGAAAGAAGGAAAGAATAGAATTCTTTTATTTTTTAAAACTGAGTTTCCGTTGGCTTTTTATCAGCACCAAAAACAATTGGCAATTACATTTATTGTCTTTGCATTTTTTGCAATTGTTGGGGCTTATTCTGCATCCGTTGACACCGATTTTGTACGACTAATTTTGGGAGATGGTTATGTAAATATGACCTTAGAAAATATTGAAAAAGGCGATCCGATGGCGGTATACAAGCAGGCAAATGAATTGGATATGTTTATCGGCATCACCATTAATAATATAAAAGTAGCGATGTATGCCTTTTTAATGGGCATCTTACTTTCTGTCGGAACCATTTTTATAATGATGAAAAATGGCGTGATGTTAGGCTCATTTTTATACTTTTTTTATGACCATGGAATGTTGTGGGAATCGTCAAGAACTATTTGGATTCACGGTACCATAGAAATATCAGTCATCGTAATTGCAGGATGTGCGGGAATTGTTTTAGGAAACGGACTCCTTTTTCCGGGTACTTATACGCGGTTAGAATCGTTTAAGAAAAGCATGAAAGAAGGCCTCAAAATTATGGTGAGCACCATCCCGTTTTTTATCGTAGCAGGATTTTTAGAAGGTTTTGTAACACGTCATACCGAAATGCCAGATTGGTTGGCAATTGCAATTATCACACTATCATTGGGGGTGATTGTTTTTTACTAYGTCATCTATCCAAGAAAAATATACAATCAAACTCAAAATAAACTAACAAATTAAACTTTATGGAAACAGTAAATCAAATCAATTTTAAAAAGTACAGAGATTTAGGTGCAATTATTACAGATACTTTTCTGTTTATACGAGATAACTGGAAAGGTTATTTTGGTACGGTCATCAAAATAGCAGGACCCGCATTGGTGGTTTTAATTGTTGCAATGGGGTATTATATGATTTCTTTGGGAGGAGTAATGGAAGGCTTTACAACCGGTAATGAATTTTCTGAAACCGATGGATTAGAAGCAATTTTTGCAGTAGCCATTGCCATGGTTTCTGGAGTTGTATTTTATGTGTTGATGCAAATGTCTTCCTTATATTATATCAAAAGTTATATCAAAAATAATGGTGTGGCAGATTTAAATGAGGTGAAACAAAATGTGTCTCAAAATTTTTGGAGGTTTTTAGGCTACGGAATTTTAATGATACTAATAGTAGGTTTAGGAACAGTTTTATGCTTTTTACCGGGGATTTATTTAGGAGTCGTTTTAAGTTTAGGAACATCAATTTTAGTGTTCGAAGGCAAAAGTGTGGGTGATGCAATCAGTCATAGTTTTACTTTAATCAAAGACCATTGGTGGGAAACATTCGGAGTTATTTTCGTTGTAGGATTACTTGTTGGGATATTAGGAATGGTGTTTTCTGTACCAACAATGATTTACCAAATGGGCTCTTTGATGACAAATATTGGTCAAGATGATCCAACTGCAATGTTCGAAGTATATTCAGATCCAATTTATTTAGGATTGGCTGCCATATCATACATCGGTCAATTTTTATTGTCATCAATCACATTAATTGCAAGTGTGTTTATTTATTATGATTTGAATGAACAAAAAAACTTGACCGGTACTATTGAACAAATCGACAGTTTAGGAAGTTTGTAAAGTGAATCGTCTTTTTGTCTACATATTATTTTTTCTTTTATCTACTACGATACAAGCGCAGCAAGATTCGCTTGTAGTCAGCTATGACAGGGATAGCAGCGTTGAAATAAAAAAGTTTGATAAAGATAAGTTAGCAGAATATAGCGCTGATGATGATTTTGATTATACCATTGTAAAACAGCAGGAAGGTTTTTTTGGGATGATTTGGAGCTGGATAAAACGCCTGCTAAGAAAAGTGCTTTCATGGTTTTTTGGAGTAGAATCAGCAGCAGGAATTTTACTTGTAGTGCTAAGGATAATTCCATATTTGATACTTTTAATAGTATTGATTTTAACGATTAAGTATTTCTTAAAAGTAAAAACCAATAGCATTATTTCCGGAAGGTCAGAAAAGGCAAAAGTTTTTATAACTGAGGATGAAGAAATAATTTCAAATAAAAATATTTCTGATTTAATTGCCAAAGCAGTTGCTCAAAATAATTACCGATTGGCGGTACGATATTATTATTTATTGGTCTTGCAAAAACTACAAGAAAAAGAAATGATTGTGTATGAGCAGCAAAAAACAAACGAAGATTATATCAAAGAAATAAACGAGCAAAACATTACGTTAAAGTTTAGCGATTTAACCCGATTGTATGATTTTGTGTGGTATGGTAATTTTGAAATCAATGAAGTTGAGTTTGCCAAAGTCGAGTCGAATTTTAATATGTTAACCGCCGAATTGGAGTAACTTGGATAAGAAGACAAAAACATATTTGCTCATTTTCGTCAGTTTAATTTTGGCGCTTGTTTTTTATGAATATAGCAAGCCGACACCCATTAATTGGTTTCCGAGTTATGCGAAAAAGGATAAAATTCCGTTCGGTACTTTTGTGCTGCATTCAGAATTAGAAACCTTGTTTTATGATGCTCATATTGAGGATGTTGATATTCCGCCATTTATTTTTTTAGAAGATTCTACCAAAGTAGGCACTTATATTTTTATAAACAATGTCGTTCAGTTTGACAAGGCTGAAGTCAAAAGATTGTTGAAATTTGTAGCAAACGGAAATGATGTTTTCGTTTCTTCTCACGGGTTTTTGTTAGATACGCTAAAAATRGAAACCGAAAAATTGCTCACGTCAAACATAAAAGAACAGCCTTTTTTTAAGTTAATAAATAAGAATTTTCCGAGCATAGAATATTCGTTTGATAGAAAATTTAGCAATCAAGTTTTTACAAATATTGACACTTTAAAAACCACCGTTTTAGGAATTACAGGATATATAAATGATGATAATGAACGCACCGAAGAGGGAATCAATTTTATAAAACATCAATACGGAGAAGGAAATTTTTACTTACATACTTTCCCTGAAGCCTTTACAAACTATGGGGTTTTAAACAATAGCAGTCAACATGCAGCAAATGTTTTATCCTATTTAAAAAACGACAGAATCATATATTGGGATGAATATTACAAAACAGGAAAATCTGGAATTTCATCGCCAATGCATTATTTGTTGAGCCACCCAAATTTGAAATGGGCGTATTATACGGCATTGATTGGAATACTATTATTTGTGATTTTTGAAGGAAAACGCAAACAACGATTTATCCCAATTGTTACTCCGTTAAAAAATCAAACCTTGGCATTTTCAAGAACCATTGCAAATATGTATTACGAAAAATCGGAACATAAAAATATTGCAGAGCATCGGATTGATTATTTGTTAGATTTTATTCGATTAAAATTGAGAATCCCCACCTATAAAATGGATGCTACTTTTTATAAATATGTATCTTCAAGAAGTGGGAAATCAGAAAAAGAAATAAAAATATTGTTTGATTATTGTGAGCAAATTCATATAAAAAACACCATCACTAAAGAAGAGTTGCTAAAACTAAATACCTTGATTGAGGAATTTAAAAGCTCGATAAAATAAAGACAGAATATGGAAAATCAAGAAAACCAAAACCAAGAAGAAAATCTAAATTTTGAAAACAGAATAGATTTAAGCAAGTTAAAAGAAGCTGTAAGTCAGATAAAATCTGAGCTGTCAAAAATAATAATTGGGCAAGAAGCTTTTATGGACTTGCTTTTGGTAGCATTGCTTTCAGACGGACATGTGTTGATAGAGGGCGTACCCGGAGTTGCCAAAACAATCACCGCAAAGTTGTTGTCTAAAACAATAAAAACAGATTTTAGCAGAATACAATTTACACCAGATTTAATGCCGAGTGATATTTTAGGGACTTCCATTCTGAATATGAAAACTTCAGAATTCGAGTTTAAATCAGGGCCAATTTTTTCAAACTTAGTATTGATTGACGAAATAAATAGAGCACCCGCAAAAACCCAAGCAGCATTGTTCGAGGTGATGGAAGAACGTCAAGTTACCGTTGATGGAACTACCTATAAAATGGACGCACCGTTTATGGTGTTGGGCACTCAAAACCCAATAGATCAGGAGGGAACCTACGCATTGCCAGAAGCGCAATTAGATCGATTTTTGTTTAAGATAGATGTTGGATACCCAACTTTAGAAGAAGAGGTTTTAATCATACAATCGCATCATGACAGAAAAGGGGTGCTGCCTCAAACCTTGATTCAGCCTGTGTTAACCGAGAAAGAATTGTTAGAGTATAAAAGTAAGGTGCAAGATGTTTTGGTAGATGCTAAAATTGTGAGTTACATCGCAGAAATTATTTTTAAAACACGTAGTCATCCACATTTATTTTTGGGTGCATCACCAAGAGCGAGTATCGCAGTGTTGAATTCATCAAAGGCATTTGCAGCGATTAATGGACGTGAT
This sequence comes from Flavobacteriaceae bacterium, assembly GCA_002401215.1. GTDB lineage: Bacteria > Bacteroidota > Bacteroidia > Flavobacteriales > Flavobacteriaceae > Urechidicola. The sequence continues at coordinate 50,238 of NVSL01000001.1, forward strand.
TTYGTGATTCCTGAGGATATTAAAAAAATGTTATTCCCGGTATTGAGACACCGTATTATTTTAACTCCCGAAAGAGAAATGGAAGGTGTAACTGCCGATAATGTGATTGATATGATTGTGCAATCTGTTGAGGTTCCTAGGTAATTAATAATGAATAATTAAAAGGGAATAATTAATAGTGAAAAATTAAAAAGGAAAAATTAAAAAAGAATGATGAATAATTATATAGGTCTATGAAAAACACACTGATAATCATTTTATTAATTCTTCTCTATAGCTGTCAAGAAGAAAAAAAAACAGGAATTGTTTCTGAAATTCGACTTGTCAAAAATGAGAAAATTCAGAAAAAAAATGAAGTTTTTATAAAAGTAAATGATACAATAGATTCTTTTTTCATAAATCTTTTTGTTGATGAAATGCAAGACAAACCAGATATGCTCTATTTTGGTGAAAAGTATAAAAAAACATCAATAATAATTCCAACGGATAAATCGATTAGAATTATTGGAGGAAACCCAATGATGTCTCTCTTTTATGAATTAAACATTGAAAAAGGTGATAGTGTTTTTATTGATTTAGAGAAMATAAGTATTAGTGAATCTAAACAAATTAAATATCCAGTTTTTAAGATACCAAATAGCGATAGAAAATGGAATGAGCTTAATTTTGGCTTTTTATTATACAAAGAAAACATTAAATCAAAGGCAATTGAAAATAATATAGAGGGTTTTAGAGCTTCAAAATGGGATTCAAAAAAGAAATATTTTAATGCGACTGAACTGCTAGATAGTTTAAAAGAGAATAACCTTATTTCAAATGATTTCTACGCGGATAAAAAAATAAATCAAAAACTAAAATTCGTTACATCAAAAGTCAGAGACGCTAGGCGTCAAAATAAAAATTTGGACATCAAAAATTTAGGAATAGATTTAAATGATGAAAAGTTATTATCGAATAAAGAATATATAAGCTATTTAAGAGCAATCGTTCTATTTCAATATTTTAACAAAGAAAAGAGAGTGCCTTTTACAGCTCAGTTCGATTTCATTAACAATAATGAAACATTTTTAAATAGTAACACAAAATTAATATTACTAGATTCTTATCTTAAGAGTATCTTTTTTGTAGAGAAAATGAGCTTTGAAAAGTATCTAACAGAGTTTAATAATTTAAACACAAATGWAGCGATTAAAAACAAATGGGTGTTAGTTGTTAATGCGCAAAAATTGAATACAGATAAATTGAACAAAGCCAACAGGAGCGTTGGGGTTTTAACGAATTTAGTCAATGATAATGAATTGACTTTTGAGGAAGTACTCGCATATCATAAAGGTAAAATTTTACTTGTCGATTTTTGGGCAAGTTGGTGTTCACCTTGCCGACAAGAAATGCCCTATTTAAAAAATATCAAAGTAAAGTTTAACGAGAATGAGTTTCAAATAATTGAAATTTCTATAGATAAAGACTACTCCGCTTGGGTTAGAGCTTCGAAACTAGAAAACCTTATTGATGAAGAAAATAATTTTATTATTACAAATTGGAAAAAAACCAATCTGTATAAAAATTATAATATAAAAACGATACCTAGGTATTTGCTATTTGATAGAKATGGAAAAATAATTGATGATGACGCACCTCGGCCGAGTGAAAAGAAACTTGAAAAGTTAATAAAAGCAAGTATGTAATACCACACCCAATTAAAAGGGAATAATTAATAGTGAAAAATTAAAAAGGAATAATGAATAATTAATAGTAAAAAATTAAAAAAGAATAATTAAAAAGGGAATAAGGAATGATGAACAGTTTGTCATTTAAAACGAGGAACGAGGAGAAATCTCATCAAGAAAAATGAAGTTTATAAAAGCATTATACATACACGAACGATTTTTTAAAGCAATAGCAATCATTGCTGGATTGTTCTTATTGTCCTTTTGGATTCCTATTTTATATGTTATTTCATGGGTGTTGTTTCTAGTTGTTTGGACCTTATTTTTAGTCGATATCCTACTCTTATTCCGTTTTAAAACAGGATTAAAAGCAAGAAGATTGCTGACAGAGAAGTTTTCGAATTCTGATGTAAACCCTATCCCGATTACACTTCAAAATGAATACCCTTTTAATATTGGTGTAAAAATTATTGATGAGTTACCAATCCAATTTCAAAAGCGAGATTTTGAATACACCGTTTCAGTCAAGCCGAATGAAGATTATAATTTTGAGTATGATGTAAAACCTGTTGAGCGCGGTGAATATCATTTTGGGAAACTAAATATTTTTGTTTCATCACCATTAAAAATGATTTCGAAACGCTATCAATTTAATGATGAGGCGATGGTGGCGGTGTATCCGTCATACATCCAAATGAAAAAATATGAGTTCTTGGCGATGAGCAATCGCTTGACGGAATTTGGGATGAAAAAAATCAGAAGGTTGGGGCATACCATGGAGTTTGAGCAAATAAAAGAATATGTTTCTGGCGATGATGTGCGAACCATAAATTGGAAAGCAACTGCAAAGCGTGCGAGTTTGATGGTGAATCAATACCAAGACGAAAAATCGCAACCAATTTATTCTATGATTGATTTAGGGCGTGTGATGAAAATGCCTTTCGAAGAATTAAAATTATTAGATTATGCCATCAATGCGACTTTGGCTTTTTCTAACATCGCGTTGCGAAAAAACGATAAAGCAGGATTGCTTACTTTTTCTAAAAAGGTTGAAACAATTATTGCAGCGAGTAATAAAAAAACACATTTAAACCTGATTAATGAATCGTTGTATAACATCAATACAGAATTTACAGATTCTGATTTTGGGATGTTATATGCGGTGATTAAAAGAAAAATAACCCATAGAAGTTTGTTGATTTTATATACCAATTTTGAGCACATGAGTGCTATGAAAAGACAATTGCCATTTTTTAAAGCAATTGCAAAACAACATTTATTGGTGGTGGTGTTTTTTGAGAATACCGAATTAGATGAATTGGTAACTGCCAATGCCGAGGATTTGCAAGATGTATATCACAAAACAATTGCTGAGAAGTTTATTTATGAAAAACGATTGATGGTAAAAGAATTGGAAAATAAAGGCATACATGCTGTATTGACCAAACCAAAAAATCTTACCGTAAATGTGATTAATAAATATTTAGAGTTTAAGGCGAAAGGGTTTATTTAAAATAAAAAAGACCCAACCTAAGTTGAGCCTTTTCGATATAAAATAATTAGTGTAAATTAGTGAAATTCGTGTCTTAATCTTCAGTCAAAACCCATTCACCTTTTTCAATTAGCGGAATTGCTTGCTTATATTTTACCACTTTATTTTCGCCACTCATCACATTTTTGATGGTAACTCTGTCGTTACGTCCAATCTTGCGTTCGGTTCTTACAAAAGTTTCAACAGGTTGTTGTGCCTGAGTTTGATTGGTATTTGTTTGTGTTTGATTGCCAAACTCATCTTTTGTCAATTTTACCTTTTCGCGTTTTGGCTCACGTGCAGCAGAAACTTGATCGGCGCTTCGAGTAGGCAATTCACCTTTAAATAAGAATGACAAAACATCTTTATTTACTTTGTTCAGCATTTTTTGAARCAACTCAAACGACTCAAACTTATAAATCAATAAAGGATCTTTTTGTTCGTACTGTGCGTTTCTTACGGACATTTTCAATTCATCCATTTGACGTAAATGATCTTTCCAAGTATCATCAATAATTGCCAAAGTCACGTTTTTCTCAAAATCAGAAATTAATATTTTTCCTTTTGATTCGTATGCTTCTTTTAAGTTGGTAACAACTTGTATTGTTTTTGTACCATCAGTAAAAGGAACCACAATGCGCTCATATTGCTCACCTTGTTTCTCATAAACATCCTTAATAACAGGGAACGCCGCCACCGCATTTCGCTCAATTTTATTTTTGTAATGTTTGTAAATTGTGCTGTATAATTCGTCTGTTAATTCCTCAGCAGATTTACTTTTAAATTCTTCTTCGCTAAATGGCGATGAAGTAGAGGAGAAGCTTATTAATTCAAACTCAAAGTTACTGTAATCATCATGAGCTTTGTTTTCTGACACTAAGTTTGCACACGTGTCATAAATCATATTCACAATATCAACTTGTAAACGCTCGCCATACAAGGCATGACGACGACGTTTGTACACAACCTCACGTTGCGAATTCATCACATCATCATACTCTAATAAATTTTTACGAATACCAAAATTGTTCTCTTCAACTTTCTTTTGAGCACGTTCAATAGACTTTGAAATCATCGAATGCTGAATTACTTCACCTTCTCCTAATCCCATTTTATCCATCATTTTGGCAACACGTTCACTATTAAACAAACGCATTAAATTGTCTTCTAAAGACACATAAAATTGCGRAGAACCAACATCTCCTTGACGACCCGCTCTACCACGCAACTGTCTGTCAACCCTACGAGAATCATGACGTTCTGTACCAATAATTGCCAAACCACCTGCAGCTAAAACTTCAGCAGATAATTTAATATCCGTACCACGACCCGCCATATTTGTTGCGATTGTTACAATTCCAGGATTTCCTGCTTCGGCAACAATATCAGCTTCTTTTTTGTGGAGTTTTGCATTCAGTACGTTGTGTTTAATTTTTCGCATTGACAACATACGACCCAATAATTCAGATATTTCGACTGAAGTTGTACCCACCAAAACTGGTCTTCCTTGTTCAACTAATTTAGTAACTTCTTCAATTACGGCGTTGTATTTTTCACGAGCAGTTTTGTAAACAAAATCTTCTTGATCATCGCGAACCAATGGTTTGTTAGTCGGAATTTCGATAACATCCAATTTGTAAATTTCCCAAAACTCTCCAGCTTCAGTAATCGCAGTACCAGTCATACCAGATAATTTGCGATACATTCTAAAGTAATTTTGAAGCGTAACAGTTGCAAAAGTTTGTGTAGCSGCTTCAATCTTTACATTTTCTTTGGCTTCTAATGCTTGGTGCAATCCATCAGAATAACGACGACCATCCATAATACGACCCGTTTGCTCATCAACAATTAAAATCTTGTTTTCCATCACCACATACTCCACATCTTTTTCAAAAAGAGTGTATGCTTTTAGCAATTGATTCATGGTGTGGATGCGTTCGCTCTTTACACCATAATCGCGATAAATTTCTTCTTTTCTTTTGGTGATTTCTTCTTCTGATAAATCTTCTTTGTCTAAATTTCCGATATCAGTACTCAAATCTGGCATCACAAAAAAGTCATTGTCATTTCTATCTTTTGATAAATGAGCAACACCTTTATCAGTCAATTCAATCGAATTATTTTTCTCCTCAATCGTAAAATACAACTCTTCATCAACCTTTGGCATCTCTCTAAAGTTGTCTGCCATATAATGATTCTCTGTTTTTTGTAACAATTGTTTTATTCCATCTTGACTCAAAAACTTAATCAAAGCTTTGTTTTTTGGTAACCCACGGTAGACTCTCAATAATTTGAATCCACCTTCTTTAGTATCGCCATCAGCAATTGCTTTTTTAGCTTCTGATAAAACGCTGAGTAAATATTTTTTCTGTATACCAACCAAATTATCAACACTCGGTTTTAGCTCGTTAAATTCGTGAAGTTCTCCTTGAGGAATTGCTCCAGAAATAATCAACGGAGTTCTTGCATCATCAATTAAAACAGAATCTACCTCATCTACAATTGCATAATTGTGTGGACGTTGCACCAAATCTTTTGGCGAGTGCGCCATATTATCACGCAAATAATCGAAACCAAATTCGTTGTTGGTTCCGTAAGTAATATCTGCGTTGTAAGCAGCTCTACGCGCATCAGAATTTGGTTGGTGATAATCGATACAATCAATACTTAATCCGTGGAATTCAAAAATTGGAGCCATCCACGCAGCATCACGTTTTGCTAAATAATCATTCACCGTTACAACATGTACGCCGTTACCCGTAAGGGCATTTAGGTAAATTGGTAAGGTTGCAACCAAGGTTTTACCCTCACCTGTCATCATCTCAGCAATTTTACCTTGATGTAAAACAGAACCACCAATTAGCTGCACATCATAATGAATCATGTTCCAAGTAATTTGCATTCCCGTGGCATCCCAAGTATTGAGATAAATTGCTTTGGTATCGTTTAATTCTACGTTGTCTTTTCTTGCTGATAATTCTCTGTCATACGGAGTTGCAGTAACTTCAATTGTTTTGTTTTGAGTAAATCTTTTAGCAGTTTCTTTAATCAATCCAAAAGCTTCGGGTAAAATATCTTCCAAACATTTTTCTGATGCTYCGTAAGACGCATCTTTAAGTTTGTCAATTTGATTGTAAATTTCTTCTTTACGATCTATGTTTGCAGATTTAGCTTCTTCTTCTAAAGCTTTAATTTCCTTTTGAAAAGGAGCTGTAGCTTCTTTTATTTTCGATTTAAATTCTAAGGTTTTATCACGTAAACCATCATTAGATAATGAGGATATAGCACTTTCAAAGGCAGTAACTTTTTTAACGATAGGTAATAATGTTTCAAGATCTTTTTTCTTCTTGTCTCCAACAAAAATCTTTAAAACTGAATTCAATAAACTCATAATTCATTTGTATTTTAGATGCTCAAAATTAAGCAAAAAAAAAGCCTCAATTGAGACTTTTTAGATTATTTTTTAGTGTTATTTTAGTATTCTTCTTCGTTCCAAAGATAATCATCTTCGGTCGGATAATCGGGCCAGATTTCGATAATAGAATCGTATGATTCTCCTTCATCTTCAAGATCTTGTAAGTTTTCTGCAACTTCTAGAGGTGCTCCAGTTCTAATTGCGTAATCTACAAGTTCGTCTTTGGTTGCTGGCCAAGGTGCATCTGCTAAATAAGATGCTAATTCTAATGTCCAATACATATTGAAATATATTTTTAATTTTTTGCAAAAATAATTTTTTTACAGAAATATCCAAGCTATTTCAACTGTTATTTTATAAATGTTAAGAACTTATTTTTTATGCTCAGGAATCCAAGGGATTTCCTCAACATTATTGTCGTAAGTCAACTTCCGTGCCAGCACAAAAAGATAGTCAGATAGTCGGTTTAGGTACATTATAATATGTATGTCAATTTCTTCTAACTCGTTCAAACTTACAGAAATACGTTCTACTCTTCGGCAGATGCAACGTGTAATGTGACAATATGACACTGTTTGATGACCTCCTGGTAAAACAAAATACTTCATTTCTGGAAGGGTTTTGTTCATTTCATCAATTTGATTTTCTAAATACAAAATAGAAGCTTCTGTTATTTTGGGGATGTTCAATCGCTCCTTACCACTTTTTAAAACTTCTTTTTCTTTAGGAGTTGCCAACATTGCTCCGAGGGTAAACAATTCATTTTGAATTTTAAGCAGACTCTCAGAAGTGGATGTATCTATTTTTTGATCACGCAACAAACCAATATTTGCATTCAATTCATCAACCGTACCATAGGCTTCAATCCGGATATTGTCTTTCGAAACTCTCGTGCCACCATATAATGAAGTGCTGCCTTTATCTCCAGTTTTTGTGTAAATTTTCATAGTATAAATTTAATGATTAAAAGATGAAATAATTAAATGTTAAACCCGAATTGTAAAATGTTCTTTGGGTTGCTCTTTTCTAAAAAACACAAATCCCCAAAAATAAGTGTCGATAGTTACCGTAACTTTTGGATGCTTTTTAATTTCTTCCCAAGCTTCACTCATTTCTTTTGACCAATGAATGTCATCAAAAATAAAAACAGAATCATTGTAAATTGCTTTTAAACTCTGCTCAAAATAATCCAAAGTTGGTTGCTTTTGATGATTACCATCAAAATAAATAAGGTCGTATTTTTTGTTTGACAAAGCATTAGGAAGTGTCGTTTTAAAATCACCTACTAAAAAATCAATTCCATTAAAACCGAATTTTTTAAATTGATTTTTTGCCACTTGTATTGTTTCTGGACAACCTTCTAAAGTTGTGATGTTGCTTTTTGGATTTCCTAAATGTAAACTTGCAGTTCCTATTCCTAGTGAGGTTCCGATTTCTAATATTGATGTCGGCTTAAAATAAGAAGTGAGTCTTATGAGTAGCTCAGATCTCTTTTTTGAAATCCCCGCAACCTTGGCAATCTTCGCAATTTCTCTAGAATTTGATTTGAATACTTTAGAGCCTTTGCCAAAATCAGTCACTTCAATTTTATGCGGGTTTTGCAATAAATCATCTYGATATTCAGTTATTAAATTGATTTTATCCTTGTCTGTTTTTTTGTAAAAACATTGGGTAATCAAATCAAACACAAAAGGAGAATGTACTCCATGTTGGTTGCTCGATTTTTTTAAAAATTGTAGATACGATGTTAGTTGAAAAATCATAGTGTTCAAATTCTCTGCGAAAATAATAGAAATATTATTTTTGTTAGTGATTAAAAATTATATTTGCCATACTACTATTAATGGTTGAAATTAAATCAACAGTTTAAGCCAAATTAATTATTCTAGAAATGAAGAAAGTATATTTAGTGCTAACCCTTATCATCATAAGTTTATCTTCATGTTTGCCAACTAAAAAAACCAATTATTTTCAAGGTGATCCGACGACTAAAGGCGAAATGTACAAACTCAATAATGAGCCGTATCGTTTGCAAGTGAATGATGTTTTGTCTATCCAAATAAAATCTGAGAACCCAGAATTAGTAGCTTTATTTAGCGCTTCAAAAACTCAAGGAACGGTTTCTAGTAAAGGTGATGGATTGTATTTTGATGGTTATACTATCAACACACATGGTAATATTCGTATACCTTATATTGGGGAGCTGAATGTTTTGGGATATACCGAAAGAGAGGTGAGAGAGAAAATAGAATCAGAATTGACAAACTTTATTAAAAACCCAGAATCAATTTTTGTAACAGTAAAATTATCGGGGATAAAATTTGTTGTTACTGGCGAAGTTGGCTCACCAGGGACATTAAATTTGTTGCAAAGTCAGGTTACCATTATCGAAGCTATTGCTAATGCCGGAGAAATTAGCCAATTTGGTAACCGAAAAAATGTGACTGTATTGAGAAAGACAATCAACGGTGTAGAGCGCTTTACAATCGATATGACCGATATTGCGGTTTTTGATGATGAACAATTTTTTGTACAACCAAATGATGTTATTTATGTAGAAGCATTGAGTCGAAAAGCATGGGGATTTGGCACAACAGGATTACAAACTTTCACAACCATAGCATCTGTATTTGCCGTATTGGTAAGTACAATTTTATTGGTTAGAACTATATAATTTTATGGATCAAGATTTTAATTTCATAAAAAATTCAGAAGAAAACATCTCTGATATTAAAGATTATTTATTCAGAGTTTTGGCGCATTGGAAGTGGTTTTTGGTAACCATTCCTGTCGGATTAGCAATTGCTTATTATATCAATATTTCTAGCGAAAAACAGTTTGGGTTAAGTGCTACTATTTCAATAACCGAGAAACAAAACCCATTATTTTCTGGAGGAACAAACATCGCTTTTAATTGGGGAGGTGTGAGTGACAAGGTTGAAGGGGTTAGAAGGTATTTAAGTTCTAGAACACATAATGAGGAAGTTGTTAAAGAATTGCAATTTTATATTGAGTATTTAAAAGATGGACGGTTTAGGATTGAAGATGTTTATGGTAAAACACCTTTTAAAGTAATTTTAGAACCCAATCAATATCAACTTTTAAACACCTTAATTAAAATTGATTTTATTGATGCTAAAAAGTTTAATTTATCGGTGGATTTTGGCGAAGCTACTTCAGCAAAAATGATAAATTATGATTTGGATAGAGTTGAAGAGATTGACATCATCAATAATGTCTTTTCAAAACAGTTTAGTTTAGATGAAGAGATTCATTTGCCTTTTATAAATTTTGCGTTGCAATCACTTCAAAATAAAAAGGCAAAAGCAGGCGATTCGTATATAGTTCGTTTTAAAAGTATCAACAATATTGTTGGGAAATATCAAAAAGTAAGAGGGACTCCAATAAAAAACACTTCCTTGTTGAGTGTTACTATGGTGGGGCCTAATAAAAAACGTTTGGTCGATTACCTAAACAAAACTGTAGAAGTATTGGCTGTTAATCAATTAAAGGATAAAACCAATTATGCCTATCAAACCTTAGAATTTATCGATCAGCAATTCGAAAACACCAAAGATAGTTTGCGCTTGATAGAAGATGATATGGGTGATTACAAGCAAGAAAAAGGAATTTATAATTTGTCTGCAGAAGGATCCCAAATATTTTCAAATACTATGGGGTTGGATCAAAAACAGTTTGAATTAGTTGATCAATTAGAATACTATCAAAATCTTGAAAATTATATTAAAACACATCAAAATTTTACAAGTATTCCAGCACCTGCCATTGTAAATGTTATGGATGGTTCTATCAGCTCTGAGGTGAGCTCACTAACACAATTATCTGCTGCCAAAATTAAATTAGAGTCTGAGGTTACTGATAATCACCCATCGCTGGTTTCTCTAAATCAAGAGATAATTACTGCTAAAAATGTATTGCTAGAAAATATTTCGTCACTTAAAAAAATTATTGAGTTAGATATAAAAAACAGCAAACGTCGTTTGGGTATTTACAATTCTCAATTGCAGCGTCTTCCAGAAAAGGAACAACAATTATTGAATTACCAACGTAAATATGCAATGACCGAGAGCAATTATAAATATTTGCTTCAAAAAAGATATGAGGCAGATATTGCTATTGCAGCGAGCGTATCTGACATTACAATTTTAGACAAGGCAAAAGATACTGGACAACAATCAAATTTGCCAAGAACGGGGTTTAATTATATGGTAGGCGTTTTGTTAAGTATTATTTTACCGCTGTTTTTAATTGTTGCGATAGAAGTATTTGACACCAAGAYTCAGACTGTTGAGAATATTGAAAAATTATCGCCAATTCCTGTTTTGGGGGTGGTTGGTAGAAGTACTATTAAAAATAATTTGGCGGTTATTGATAAACCAAAGGGGTCGGTTGCCGAAGCATTTAGAGCTTTGCGTTCTAACATCCATTTTCTTTTTAGTAGAGATAAAAGAGGGGAAGCAAAAATAGTTGTAATTACGTCTTCTATTGGAGGTGAAGGAAAAACATTTACCTCAATTAATATGGCTTCTGTTTTTGCATTGAGCGGAAAGAAAACCATTTTAGTTGGGATGGATTTAAGAAAGCCAAAAATTTATGGAGATTTTGAATTGAAGAATGAAGTTGGAGTAACCAATTATTTAATCGGACAAAAAAATAAAGAAGAAATTATTCAAAATACTCATGTTGATAATTTGGATATTATCTTGGCAGGACCAATTCCACCAAATCCTTCAGAGCTGATTATGAGTACTGCTACCGACGAATTAATGGATTATTTAAAGGCTCGATACGATTACATTATTTTAGATACACCACCAATTGGTTTGGTTGCTGATGCTTTTGAATTGGTTAAATATGCCGATGTTACGTTGTATGTTGTTCGTCAAAATTTCACTCAAAAAGGGATGCTAAAAATGATAAATGATAAATACATGAAGAAAGAAATTTCGAATGTAAGTATTGTTTTAAATGACTTTAAAATTAAAYCAAAATATGGCTACGGATACGGCTACGGTTATGGCTACGGACAAGGATATCAGGAGGAAGCAAAAAAGTCATTCTTTAAAAGAATTTTTAAAAGATCATAAGAATTGAATCAGAATACAAAAATAAAATTTGCAGTGGTTGGCTGCGGACATATTGGCAAACGTCACGCCGAAATGATTGCTCGAAATTCGAATGCAGAGTTGGTTGCTTTGGTTGATGTAAAACCAAATGAGGATTTAAATATTGACCAATATAATCTTCCTTTTTTTTCAAGTTTAGAAGATTTTTTAAAAAGTGATGTGGAAGCTGATGTTGTTACAATTGCAACTCCAAACGGGTTTCATGCTCCAATGGCAATTCAATGTTTAGATGCCGGAAATCATGTGGTGATAGAGAAGCCTTTGGCGCTTTCGAAAGCGGATGCTGAGGCAGTAATTTTTAAAGCACTCAACGTTGGGAAACAGATTTTTGCTGTGATGCAAAATCGCTATTCTCCACCTTCAATTTGGATTAAAAGCTTGATGGATAACAAAACTTTAGGCGATATTTATTCTGTGCATATCAATAGTTTTTGGAACCGCGATGAACGTTATTATACGGCTGATTCTTGGCATGGAGATAAGAAATTAGATGGTGGAACTTTATTCACACAATTCTCACATTTTATAGATATTATGTATTGGTTGTTTGGTGATGTTACTAATATCAAGTCTATCATAAAAGATGTAAAACATCAAAAAATGACAGATTTTGAAGACTCCGGAATTGTCAATTTTGAGTTTGTAAATGGAGGTATCGGAAACTTTAATTTTTCAACTGCTTTGTGGAATAAAAACATGGAAAGTTCTATGACAATTATTGCCGAAAAAGGAGCTGTAAAAATTGGCGGTCAATATATGAATGAAGTAGAATATTGTCATATAGAAAATTATGAAATGCCAATTTTAGAACCTACAAATCCGGGTAATGATTACGGAGCATACAAAGGTTCTGCTCAAAATCATCACTTTGTAATTCAGAATGTGGTAGATGTTTTACAGGGTAAAAAGTCAATCACTACCAACGCTTTAGAAGGGATGAAGATTGTGGATATTATTGAGAGAATCTATCAATCTGCCAAATAATGTTGTCTAAAAAACAACAAACTACCAAACGAGTTTTCGATGCGATTTTTGCAATTGTAGGATTGGTGATATTTCTTATCCCGATGCTGCTCTTTATTATTATCGCATCATTTTCTACAAAATCCTTCGGAATATTTTCTCAAAAAAGAGTGGGGAAGAATGCCAAACTATTCATGCTTTATAAGATTAAATCGATGCGTGTAAATGATTCTAAAAATCATATTACGACTTCAAATGATTTGCGAGTTACTAAGTTTGGGAAGTTTTTACGCAAAAGTAAAATGGATGAATTACCACAACTCATAAACGTGTTACTTGGCGATATGAGCTTTGTTGGACCACGTCCAGACGTTGAAGGATATGCTGATAAATTAGAAGGAGATGATAGAATTATTCTTTCAGTAAAACCTGCAATAACAGGGCCTGCAACAATTAAATTCTCAGATGAAGAAGATATTTTAGCAAAACAAGAAAATCCTATTGAATATAATGACACCGTACTTTGGCCTCAAAAAGTGGAAATCAATAAGGTGTATGTAAAAGAGTGGAATTTGATGAAAGATATTAGATATATTTTTATGACGGTTGGTCAGTTGTTTTGATAACTAAAATATATTGTCAAATTATTCATATGATGACTTAGAGTCATCGTATGAATTAGATCACTTTCCCATCCACCAAAACCAAATCAATAGTATTCGATCCAAAAGCATAAGGCAAAAATCCTATACTCGGAATTTCCTTTGTAATAATCAAATTCGCTTTTTTCCCTTTGGTGATGCTCCCATGCGTATCTTGAACATTCATTGCATAAGCGCCGTTAATTGTCGCTGCATTGATTGCTTCTTCGGGAGTCATTTTCATTTTAATACACGCTTCCGAAATCACCTGATTCATATTTCCTGACGGAGTTGACCCCGGATTAAAATCTGTTGCCAAAGCCAATNNTAATCCTGTATCAATAAGTTTGCGAGCTGGTGTGTATGGGATGCTTAAAAAATGTGAACATAGCGGTAACGCCACAGGCATCGTGTCAGAATTTTTGAGTGATTCAATATCTTCATCACGCATAATTTCTAAATGATCAACAGACAAAGCATTGTGTTTTACTCCTATTTGAACCCCGCCAATTGCAGTAAATTGATTCACATGAATTTTAGGAATCAATCCAAATCCTTTAGCGGCAGTTAATAATTTATCGGTATCATCCACCGTAAAATATCCTGTTTCGCAAAACACATCGATAAACTCAGCTAAGTTTTCTTCAGCAACTTTTGGTAGGATTGTTTCAATCACAAAACCGACATACGCAGCTGAATCTTGGTTAAATTCTTTTGGAATCGCATGAGCTCCTAAAAAAGTTGCTTTGATTTCAATGGGATAATTTTCTTTGAGTTTTTTAATGACACGGAGCATTTTTAATTCCGCATCCAACGTCAATCCATAACCAGATTTTATTTCCACAGCTCCCGTGCCCAACTGCATGACTTCTTCCAATCGTTTTGAAGATTGTTGGTACAATTCTTCTTCAGAAATCTCTTGTAATTTTTTGGCTGAGTTTAGAAYTCCACCGCCATTTGTAGCAATTTCCTCATAACTTGCACCATTGATACGTGCTACAAATTCTTGTTCTCGGTTGCCTGCATAGACAATATGCGTATGAGAATCGCACCAAGAAGGCAACACTATTTTACCCGATGCATCAATTGTTTTATCAGTATTTATTTCAGGAAGGTTTTTCATCACCCCAAAATCAGCAATTAAATCATTTTCAATTAAAAGGAATGCGTTTTTAAGAGTAGGGAGTATTTTCATATCCGCTCCAGAAACTTTGTCAATTGATGTTTCTCTTACTTGTACTAATTCTTTTATGTTGGTGATGAGTGTTTTCATATGGCTCAGTATTTAAACATTTTCAAAAAATTTGACTGCATAGTTGCAATATTCAATGATTTTATCTTTGTCAGTATCGAACTCTTTTCGTTTTCCAAGATAATTGTGAGAGGTTGAAGTTATTTCTTTCCCCTCACTTAATTCTTTATAGGAAATACATTTTATATGTTTTTTGGTTACCAAAACAAATAAGGCATTTTCAAATGGATAATCGCCATATTTAGAAATATCTTTCAATTTTAATTCACCGCTTGCTCTGTATTTAACCTCAATAAAATGTGCTTGATTGTCTTTGAATACGACAAAATCTGGCATTTGCCGAATGTTTTTTGAAACATCACCTCTAACACCTTTAAGTAAATCTTTAATACCAGGAATTGAATTTTCCATTCCATAGCTAAATACTTGAAAACCTAAAGATCGGAATAATTCTTCAACAATTGTTTCTGCAATTCTACCCTTAATAACCCCCGATATCCAAGGATTATCTTTAGTCAATTTTGGAGTAGCTTCTTTGATATTTTTTTTATTCGCATTTTTTTTTGATAAGGTATCTTCTTTATAACATTTTAAACATAATCCACCATTAAATTTAGTAAAGCCCCCACAATTAACACATTCAGCCATATTCCTTATTTATAAAAACCTACAAGGTTTTAGAAACCTTGCAGGAAACATTTTTGATTATTTTTATTTTAGAAGATCGAAGACAGATGTTTGGATAAAGAAACAATCCAACATCCGTCTTCGATCATCAAGCTTTAAAACTATTTCAACCCTCCTGTCATATTCGCAGGAATCACCCATGCATCATATTCTTCTTCGGTTACATATCCTAGTCGGACAGCTTCTATTCTTAAAGTCGTTCCGTTTTCATGTGCTGTATTTGCAATTTCTGCAGCTTTGTAATAGCCAATTTTGGTATTTAAAGCGGTTACCAACATCAAAGAGTTGTTTAATAATTCTTCAATCACTTTGGTGTTTGGTTCAATTCCGACCGCACAATTATCATTAAATGAAACACAAGCATCACCAATTAATCTTGCCGATTGTAATAAGTTAGATGCCATCATCGGTTTNAAAAACATTCAACTCATAATGTCCTTGGGTCCCACCAACTGTGATGGCAACATCGTTCCCCATTACTTGAGCGCAYACCATCGTCAAAGCCTCGGATTGCGTTGGGTTTACTTTTCCTGGCATGATAGAAGAACCTGGTTCGTTGGCAGGAATAATCAATTCTCCAATACCAGAACGAGGGCCAGAAGCCATCATCCGAATGTCGTTGGCAATTTTATTTAGTGATACGGCCAATTGCTTTAATGCACCATGAGTTTCAACAATTGCATCGTGTGCTGCTAGGGCTTCAAATTTATTTTCTGCTGTGATGAATGGATGTCCTGTAAATTCGGCGATATATTTTGCAACCACCACATCGTATCCGGCAGGCGTATTTAATCCAGTTCCAACTGCGGTTCCACCCAAAGCCAGTTCAGATAAATGTTCTAAAGTGTTTTTTAATGCTTTTATTCCGTGATTTAATTGCGACACATATCCAGAAAATTCTTGTCCCAAGGTTAGGGGAGTGGCATCCATTAAATGTGTACGTCCAATTTTTACGACATTTTTAAACTCTTCAGTCTTTTTTTGGAAAGTATCACGTAGTTTTTCAACTCCTGGGATAGTCGTTTCAACCACCATTTTGTACGCAGCAATGTGCATCCCGGTTGGGAAAGTGTCATTAGATGATTGCGATTTATTAACATCATCATTCGGCTGAATTGTTTTCTCTCCTTCACCAATTACCTTACCTGCAATTTCGTGCGCTCTGTTGGCAATCACCTCATTGGTATTCATGTTACTTTGTGTACCAGAACCCGTTTGCCAAATTACTAATGGGAATTGATCATCTAATTTTCCATCTAATATTTCTTCACAAACTTGTGCGATTAAATCTCTTTTGTTAGCAGGTAAAACTCCCAATTCGCAGTTGGCAAAAGCAGCTGCTTTTTTAAGATATGCAAATCCGTAAACAATCTCTAAAGGCATCGAAGCTGATGCGCCGATTTTAAAATTATTACGAGATCTTTCTGTTTGTGCGCCCCAATATTTATCCGCAGGAACCTCAACATTACCCATGGTGTCTTTTTCTATTCTGAATTTCATGTGTCTATATTTATTGTTTAACAAAGGTCATATGGAACATCTATCTCATCCTCTTTTTAAATACAAAGATTTCATTATAGATGTTTCATGTTAGATGAATTTTTAATGAATTACAAATTTACAAATTACCCGATAGTTTTATCCGATTTAAGGTGATTATTACTGTTAATTATCGTTAAAAATATTTTAAAAACTTGTTGGAATAAATAAAAAATAAATAGTAGTTTTGTAGCAACATAAAATAAAACGAATAAAATGTTAGACTTTTCTCAATATTCAGGATTTTTACTTTTCTTAGCTGTATTTACTACAGGTTTTTGGTTGATGATTTTCTTAGTATCTTTTATAATCCCTTATTGGATTATCGGATATTTAAGAGAAGAATGGAAATACAGAAAACAAGACAAGGAAGCAGATGCTGTATTTGAAGAATAGTAGCAACTGATAAAATATATAAAGACTCTGAATTTTTCAGGGTCTTTTTTTTATGGTTGATTTTAGGTTTAAATGTTCTCGATACGATTTAAAAAAAAATCACTCGAACTGACGACTACGGAATTCTGTCTAATTTTTGTATTTTGCAATATCAATAATTTCCTTTTATGCAAAATCTCATACAAGCACAACGAACTTTTTTTAATACGAATGCTACTAAAGATATCAAATTTAGAAAGCAACAATTGCAAAAACTTTTTGATGTATTGAAAGAAAATGAGCAGTTGATGTTCGATGCTATTTACACCGATTTTAAAAAATCATCTTTTGATACGTTTACTACCGAATTAGCTTTGGTGTATAGTGATATTAAAGAAGCAATTAAAAAAGTGGACGATTGGTCGCGTATCAAAAATAAGCGAACGAACATGCTCAATTTTCCTGCAAAAAGTTATGTGATTCCTGAGCCTTTGGGAGTGTCGTTAGTAATTGGTGCATGGAATTATCCGTATCAATTATCATTTGCTCCTGCGGTTTCTGCGATTGTTGCGGGGTGTACGGTTGTGTTAAAACCGAGTGAGATTCCGGAGAATACGAGTAAGGTGATGGCGAAGATAATCAATGATAATTTTGCTCCAGAATTTTTTAAAGTGGTTGAAGGTGGAGTAGAGGCTACTACTGAATTACTCAAGCAACAATTTGATAAAATTTTCTTTACAGGAAGCACCACTGTCGGCAGAATAGTATATCAAGCGGCAGCAAAACATTTGACTCCGGTAACGTTGGAATTGGGAGGTAAGAGTCCCGCATTTATAACTGCAAATGCCAATTTAAAAATTGCTGCAAAGCGATTGGTTTGGTCAAAATTTTTAAATGCAGGACAAACCTGTATTGCTCCAGATTATTTAATAGTTCATAAAAGTATAAAAGATGAATTTTTGAATTTATTGAAAACTGAAATAGAAAATTCACATTTTGATCCTGATAATAAAAACTATGTTCAGATTGTAAATAGGAAGAATACGGAACGCTTGGTCAAACTAATTGATTCTAAAAAAGTTGTTTTTGGTGGTGATTATAATTTGGAAGAAAGAATAATTAGTCCAACTATTTTAGACAATATCACATTTGAAGACAAGATTATGGAGGAAGAGATTTTTGGTCCAATCCTCCCGATTATTTATTATGATGATTTGGATGCAATTGTAGCAAAAGTAAAACAACTTCCGAAACCCTTGTCTTGCTATGTGTTTACAAAAAGCAAGTCAGCAAAGAATAAAATTTTGAATGAGATATCTTTTGGAGGAGGTTGTATCAATGAAGCTGTGATGCACTTATCAAACCCCAATTTTGGGTTTGGTGGCGTGGGAGATAGCGGGATGGGATCGTATCATGGCGAAGAAGGATTCAAAGCTTTTTCGCATTATAAAAGTATTTTAGACAAGCCAACTTGGATAGAGCCAAACCTGAAATACTATCCACAGACATCACTAAAACTAAAACTAATCAAGTTGTTTTTTGGACTGAAATAAAAACTATTCGGTTGGTTTTACTTCTAAATTAGACAAGGCATCTTTTGCTAAAATAAACTCAGGAAACAATTGCATCGCTTTTTCAAAGCTTTCTTTTGCTGCCGTTTTATTCTCAAGATTCTGCTCTGTCAATCCTTTTAAATAAATAATTGCAGCTTTTAAAGGTACCGGTTGATTGTAATTTTTATTGATTGGAAAGCTGATGTTTTCTTTGCCGCTATCTGGTAAAGCATTTGCTTTTTTAACAGCTGCATACGCTTCATCAAACTTATTCACTTGAAAATATAAGGCTGCTACTTTATACGCATGAAAATTATTATTTGTGACACTCAATAGTTTTTCAAAACGAGTAATTGCTTTGTCATAAGCTCCTAATGATTCAACTGAAAAAGCACTCATTTCTAACAACTCAACATTATTAGGATTATTTTTCAACGCATCTTCAGTCGCTAAAAAGCATGACAAATAGCTACGTCTGTTAAAATATAAATATGCTAAACTATCTTTGTATGCACTTTTTTCTCCTTCTAAAGCGATGATATTATACATCATATTTGTAGCCGTAGATTGATCGCCATAGATTAAAGCTTGTTTTAATTTTTTCTTTTCAAGTTCAACTTGATTCGAATTTTGAGCAATTGATGAAAATGCGATAAAAAGAGCAAAGAAGAAAAATATATTTTTCATTGTATTTATATTTAAGGTTTTATGAGCTGCAAAAATATCAAATTATGTGAATCTATCGATGAAAGATTCACATAATTTGAAGTATAATATTTATAAAAAAAAATGGATTTTACTAGTGAGATGCTTTTCTAATATTTCTAGAAGAAGAATGTGTTTTGGTAATTTTCCAAACGCCATCAATCTTTTTTAAATCAGAAGTTGCAACTCCTTTCTTTTTAATAATTCTTGGTTCAGCACCTTCATCTACTTTTATATCAATAGTATAAATATAGGTTTCAGTAACAAATGCAAAAGGCATGTCTACAGTAACATCAATGGTATAATCAGAAAAAATAAAGCTATTAAAATGCACTAATTCAGGTCCTAAATGATGACCGAGATAATTTTCGAAAGTTCCTTCGCTTCCACCAGATTCAAACACAGTAGCTTCTTTAGTAAACAATTCTAAAGTACCTTCGGTAGTTAAATTTTGAATAGCATCTTTATAGCTTTTCATTACGGATGTTACACTTGCAGTTTCTGCTGCAACATCTACAACAACTTCTTTTGGGGCTTCGCTACAGCTAAAAACTATGGTCATTGTTACTAATAATAATGCAATCGATTTAAAATAGGTTTTCATAATTTTGATTTTATTTGGTTAGTTATTTTTTAAAAATACGATTTAACTTTTAGGTGAATCATTTTAAAGAAACTTTTTTCAATCGCAATGCATTTGCAATTACTGAGACAGAACTAAAGCTCATCGCCAAAGCAGCAATCATCGGTGAGAGTAGAATTCCGAATACAGGAAACAGTAATCCTGCGGCTACTGGAACACCTAAAACATTGTAAATAAATGCAAAAAATAAATTTTGTTTGATATTTTTCATTACCGCTTTACCGAGGTTAATTGCTTTTACAATCCCTAATAAATCTCCTTTCACCAAAGTTACTTCGCTACTTTCAATAGCAACATCAGTACCGGTTCCCATTGCAATTCCGATATTAGATTGCGCTAGGGCAGGAGCGTCGTTAATTCCGTCACCAGCCATGGCAACTATTTTGCCTTCGGCTTGTAATTTTTCAATCACTTTTAATTTATCTTCTGGCAAACATTCTGCTTTAAAACTTGATAAATGTAATTGATCTGCCACATATTTAGCTGTGAGTTTGTTATCACCTGTAAGCATAATAACTTCAATCCCTTCTTTTTGAAGTTGCGCTATTGCTTCTTTACTTGTTTCTTTAATCGCATCAAAAATAGTGACATATCCTTCTACTTTTCCATCAACCGAAATATAGGAAACTGTTTTTCCTTCTTCTTGTTTAGAAATTACCTTATTATTTATAGCATCAGAAATAACGGCATTTACCTGTTCCATTAATTTTTTGTTTCCTAAGGCGATTTGTTTTCCATCAACATTTCCGATGACACCTTTTCCCATAACAGCCTCAAAATTCTCCGAACTTTTAAGATTGACTTTATTTTCTTTTCCGAATTTTACAACAGCTTCTGCCAATGGGTGCTCGCTATATTGATTTAGCGATGCGATGTACATTAGTAAATTTTCATCAAAAAGACCGTTACTATTAATTACATTTTCTACGGATGGTTTGCCCTCGGTTATCGTTCCAGTTTTATCGGTGATTAAGACATCAACCTTATTTAAATTTTCTAAAGCTTCTGCATTTTTGATAAGGACTCCGTTTTGAGCTCCTTTACCAACACCCACCATTACGGACATTGGAGTTGCCAATCCTAAGGCGCACGGACACGCAATAATTAAGACTGCAATTGCATTTACAAATGCATACACCATCCGGTCTTCTTCTGGCCCTAATTGATACCAAACGATAAAGGTGATGATCGAAATTAAAATGACAATAGGAACAAAATATTTTGAAATTTTATCTGCCATTTTTTGAATTGGCGCTCTAGATCTACTTGCAGAGTTCACCATTTGAATGATTTGAGAAAGTAAGGTTTCGGATCCTACTTTTTCGGCAACCATCACAAATGATTTTGTTCCGTTAATAGTTCCAGAGCTTACTTTATCATCAACAGTTTTGTCAACCGGAATAGGCTCTCCTGTAATCATGCTTTCATCAATATGACTGTGACCTTCGGTGATTTTACCATCCACAGGAATTTTATCTCCAGGTTTTACGCGCAATAAATCACCTTTATTTATATCGTGAATTGAAATCACTTTATCACCTTCAGAAGTTACCAAAGTAGCTTCAGTAGGGGCTAATTTTAGTAGTTCTTTGATTGCTCCACTTGTTTGACTGTGTGCTTTTGCTTCTAATAATTGCCCTAATAAAACCAAGGTTAAAATTACAGTTACTGCTTCGAAATAAACGAAAACAGTTCCGCTTTCTGTTTTAAATTGATCAGGAAATAAATCTGGAAAAAAGAGTGCAACCAAACTAAATAACCAAGCAACTCCTGAGCCAATACCAATTAATGTAAACATGTTTAAATTCCATGTAACAATAGATTTATAAGCTCTTTCAAAAAACATCCAACAGGTGTAAAACACGACTGGAATTGACAAAGCAAGTTGAATATAGTTCCAAGTGTGTTGCGAAAATAATTGACCTAAAGGATTCCCTGGAATTATCTCTGCCATTGCAATAATAAAAATTGGAACTGTAAATAATACCGATATTTTCATCTTATACAACAACTTTTGATAGGTCTTATCTTCTTCGCTATCGGTGGGCTCCATCGGAATTAAATCCATTCCACAAATTGGGCAAGCACCGGGACCGTCTTTAATTACCTCGGGATGCATCGAGCAGGTGTATTGCACTGAAGTAACTAATTTTGGCTGCTCAACCAAGTCCATTCCGCAAACAGGACATCCTACTTGAGAAGTGTAGGTTTTTTCTCCTTCACAATGCATAGGGCAGTAAAACACTCCATTTCCATCTACAGGTTTCTTAGCTTCAACATGCTTTTCATGCCCCGGCATTTCTATTGTATAATGTAATCCTGCTTTTAATAAGGTTTCTTGTAACTTTTCTAAAGACACATGCGATGTCATTTCAATAACAACTTCTTCATTCTTTAAATCAGCAATTACATTCGTAACTTCTTTTAAATTGCTTAAGGCACTTTCTGTATTGGCTTTGCAACCATTACAAGTCATTCCGGTAATTTTATAGGTGTGTTTCATAATCTTAGATTTTTGAGATGTAAAGTTCCCTTTTAATTAGAATTTATATGTGCATTATTTGGGTTGATATTTATAAAATTTAGCAAATTTTATTTATTTCTAAAATATTTAGAAAAAACAAAAACCATCATTATAAATGCCGAAATCATTTCGAAAACAGTAATTAATTTTGCTACTGGAGCGATTGGCGCAATATCTCCATACCCCACTGTTGTGAAAGTTACGACACTAAAATACAATACGTTTGAAAAACGTGAAACTACAGGTTGGCCATATTGTATGCCAGAAAAAGCCTCGGTATAAATCTCTGATATGCATAAATAATCCATCGCAAATGAGAATACGATTATGGTTATTATTGCACCTAATAAAAGTAACATGTGGTTGAATGAATGGTTGTCTTCTATTAAAACATCTAGTTTTTTAAAAGTATGACTTACCAAATAATAAATTTTAGCAATTGAAAATAACACGACAACACTTGCCCATAAATTTGGATTACCTTGATGACCCCAGACATTCATTATCATAAAAAAAGCAATTATCAATCCCATCAAAAAAATAAATTCTTTGGTAAGGCTAATGATTATTTTAATTTTAGATAGTGCGTTGTTTTTCATTTTTAAAATCTAATTGATAATCCTCCTCCAGCACCAAAACGGTTGTCGTAACTTGCCATTAAAGAGAAATTTCTAGATAGCATATATTCTGCACCCGCGCTCCAGACGGTTTCAGATTCGTAATTAGTTCCAATTGGAAAATTATTTACAATTCCGAAATCAAATTGATATTCATAATAGCCAAAGACTGAAAATTTTGGAAATATCATAATACTTCTTCCTATGGAAACTCTTGGTCTTAATTCACTATCAATTCGCGCATCAATGCTGAAAAGATATGGAGATAAATACCGGATTCCTGCTACGGCAACAGTATTGAATTTATCTAAACTATCTGCAATATCATTTTCAATATTTACACCTCCAAATACCCTAAAGTAGTCGTGTAAATAATATTCATAGGTGACTTCGGCTTCTAAATTTTCATTCCAACCGTATTCAAAAGAAACATTAAATTGGTTTCTGATATTTGATGTTGAAGCGTTTAAAGATATCGCATTTGAAGCTGCATCTAACAATCCCCAAGTATAATATCGGTCTGTTTCAGATACAGCAGTTTTTACTGGGTATCCTTTCATTCTTATATCTGCCGGTGTATCATAACTAATTACACGTGCCATACCTCCCATCAAATGGTATAAAATATGACAATGAAAAAACCAATCGCCATATTCATTTCCGTAGAATTCTATGGTAACCGATTCCATTGGCGGAACATTTACCGTGTGTTTTAAAGGCGAATATTCTCCGTTTTTATTTAGAACTCTAAAAAAGTGACCGTGTAAATGCATTGGGTGATGCATCATTGTAAGGTTGTTGAGGGTAATTCGAGTTACTTGATTTCCTTTTATTTTAATTTTATCGGTTTCGGATAATGGAACGCCATTCATACTCCAAATATAACGTTGCATATTTCCAGTAAGATTCAATAGTATTTCTTTTACAGGAATGTCTTTATCAAAATTTGTTTTTTCGGGTGATTTTAGATAGCCATACGAATACAAAGAAGCATTTTCTTTGGCGTCCATTTTCATTGGCTCTTCTTCCTTTTTATTCATAGATGTAGTTTCTTCTCCCATCTTCATTGGTTCTGAATCCGATTCTTTCATTTTCATACCCGACATTTCTTCATCGTTCATTTGCATTCCGTATTCCTTTTTCATTTCGTAACGTTCATCTTTTTTAGGCCTAAACTTTAAAGCGTGCGCTCCCATTTTCATATCCGTTTTTGCGATTTTCATCATCATCCCAATTTTATCGGGACGAGGAACATTTGGCGCTTTGAGCGTTTCTCCATTCCCTAAAAAAGCAGATGCAGTTCCTGAACCATCCTGTGCGGTGATTTTAAATTCAATTTTTCCGTTTTCGGGAATGGTGATTATATAATCATAAGCTTCTGCAATAGCGATAAAGGTTTTGTTCTTTTTTACAGGAACAATATCCAATCCATCAGCAGATACCAATACAGGATCGCCACCTCCAAAAGTCATCCAAAATGAAGTAGATGCTCCACCATCGATAATTCGTAATCTCACTTTTTCTCCAGGTTTAAAATCGGGGTAATCAATAGATTCTTCACCATTAATTAAAAAGGCWGGGTAATAAACATCGGCAATATCGGCTCCTTCCATTCGTTGTTTCCAAAAATTCATCTGAGCGCCAAAAGCACCTCTTTTTATTACTTGATTTAAAGGCGTGGATGTTCCTTTTCTATAAGTGTACCATTCATTTCCACGCTTAAGATTTTTTAAAACGTTCATTGGTTTTTCGTTGGTCCAATCGGAAAGCATTAACACCAACTCCTTATCGTAGTCTAAGGTTTCTTTTTTTGGATGAATTACAAATGATCCAAAAACGCCCACTTGCTCTTGTAGCAATGTATGCCCGTGATACCAATAGGTTCCGGATTGCTTGATGGCAAATTCGTATTTTAAGTTATGACCAGGTTCTATGGGCGGAGTTGTTAAATACGGAACTCCATCATAAAAATTGGGTAATAAAAGTCCGTGCCAATGGATTGATGTTTCTGTATACATTTCATTTTTAACATAAATAACGGCATATTCGCCTTCAGTAAATTCTAATGTTGGTCCTGGGATACTTCCGTTGATGGTCATTCCCATCACTTCTTTTTCTGCTTTATTTACTTTTTCTTGTCTGAGTGTTAGTGTATATTCTCTAACAGGAAGATTGTCAATATTTCCTTCCACAGATTTTTCAGTTTGGGCATTTAAACCAAAACTAATGGTTAGTAATAATATAAGTGCTATACGAATTGTTTTTTTCATAATACTATTGTTTAAATTATGTATAGTTTTTTTTCAAAATAGTTATAAATAAGTTACTGTAAAATAACTTCCATCAGTCGTAATAAATTTTTGAAAAAAAAGAGTTTCTTCTTGAGTGAACTTTTCAATAATTTTATRTTCTAAAGATTTGACCTGAAAACCAAGCGCATACATTTTTAAATCAACTTTTGATTCAATTATTTTCTCTTTCCCTTTTAATACAATAACTCTATCGTATATTTTAATTTTACTTTTGGAACCTAATACTTTTAACAAACCAGATTCAAGTTTTAATTCAAGTTTTATATCTTTTAAATTATCTAAATCATATAATTTTTTAAAATCTGATGATTTAGCAATTACCATCGTTTTTTGATTAGACTTTGATTCTGTAAATGGTAAAATCATTAATATTAGCCTAGATTCTTTGGGCTTGCATTTATAGTCTATCGTAAACTCTTCAATTAATTTCTCTCTATTATCAAATGTTTTTGTGTGTATTTTAATAATATAATAATCATTATTTTTTACTATTTCCCCTACT
>NVSL01000074.1 GCA_002401215.1 Flavobacteriaceae bacterium
ATATTATTACCAAGGTGGCAAGAAAGAATCTGATGGACACTACAAAAAAGATAAAAGAGAAGTGGGATATCGAATTGTTTTCGACCTACGCATCGACAGAAATGGGAACTGCATTTGCAGAATGTGAATATCAAATTGGAGGACATCATCACCCAGAATTAATAATTACAGAGATTTTGGATGACGAAAATAATCCTGTGAAAAAAGGTAAAGAAGGAGAGTTGGTAGTCACAACTTTAGGTGTTGAGGGTATGCCATTACTGAGGTTTAAGACTGGTGATATTGTAAAAGTTCATCCTGAACCTTGTACTTGTGGACGAAATACTTTGCGTTTGGGCCCAGTTATTGGTCGAAAAAAACAAATGATAAAATATAAGGGAACGACAATTTATCCTCCAGCGATGTACAATTTATTAAATGATTTTGAAGAGATTCAAAGTTATGTAATCGAGATTGATAAGAACGAAATTGGTACAGATAAAATCACCATAAAATTAGGTACTGAAAAATCATCCGAAGAATTAATCATAAGGTTGAAGGATCATTTTAGAGCAAAATTGAGAGTGTCTCCAGATATTGAAATTGTTCCGATTTCGGAAATCAATAAATTAAAATTCCCGAAATTGAGTAGAAAACCAATGTTGTTTATTGATAAAAGAGAAAATTATGTTAGCTAAAGAAAGGGAGGAATTTAAAGATATTGAGCCTTATTCTGAAAAGAAAGTTAAGGAAACCTTGAGGTGGCTCGAGAGCAATGACGAGTTTATTAGGGGGATTCAATTTTTCTATCCTGATAGGACGAAAGAGCAAGTAATTTCGGAATTAAAAGCGTGTAATTCTTGTGCAGATTTTCAGGTGACGTTTATAGCGGGTATCATAAATCGCTCTATAGAAATGTCGATGGATTCTTTTGAAATTACCGGTTTGGATGCATTTGACACTTCGAATGTCCTGTATATTTCTAACCATCGTGATATTTTTTTAGATTCGGCATTACTTCAAAACTACCTATATAATATAGGGAAACCGTTTACCGAAATTTCGTTGGGAGATAATTTGGTGGTGAATGATGTGATGTTGGCAGTGTCTAAACTGAATAGTATGTTTACGGTTTTACGGAGTAATAGCAAGTCAGAAATGTTGAAAAACTCCATCAATCTTTCTAACTACTTGCGCTATTCCATCACCGAAAAAAAAGTATCTTCTTGGATTGCGCAACGAAATGGACGCACCAAAGATGGTGATGATAAAACCGCTCCTGGATTGATAAAAATGTTGTTGTTGAGTGGAGGAGGTAATGTAAAGAAAGATGTTGCAGATTTAAACATTGTGGTATCAACTATCTCTTATGAGTATGAACCTTGTGCTTTTGAAAAAGCCAATGAATTGAGTATTCTAGATAAAGTAGGTGTTTATAAGAAATCTGAATTTGAAAACCTATACAGTATTGTTAACGGAATTAATGACTCCAAAGGTCATGTGAAGTTGGTTTTTGAAAAATTAAATATTGATAATATCAACTTTGTAAATAACAGAAAAAAGGATGTTATAAGTGTTGCAAAWGAAATGGATAGGATTGTTTATAAARATTATCAACTTAGAAAAACCAATTATATAGCACATGATTTATTGTATAATGATGATAGATATAGACATCATTACAAGCACAATGAGGTAGAAGCATTTGAAAAATACCTGTCAAAAGCAAAGAATGAAGATGTGTATTACCGTATTTTWAAAATGTATGCAACTCCGATTCAGAATAAGTTGAAATTGGAACAATAATTTATTTCGTCATTACGAGGGAAGCACGACCAAAGTAATCTGTTGATTCTAAGTAAAGTAACAAGAAGCTTCTCCCGATAATTATTGGGACTGTTCCCAAAGACGTATGTAAATTAACTTTTATGCTGACAAGCCAACAAAGTATTTTTCATCAACATTGCAATAGTCATTGGACCAACACCTCCAGGAACGGGCGTAATAAATGCCGATTTTGGGCTCACCGTTTCAAAATGAACATCACCTGCTAAACGGTAACCTCGTTTTTTAGTTGCGTCTGGTACACGCGTAATTCCGACATCAATAATTGTAACTCCATCTTTTACCATATCACCCGTTAAAAATTCTGGAATACCCAAAGCAGCTACGATAATATCAGCTTTTAAGGTGATATCTTTTAAGTTTTTTGTACGACTATGCGCAACAGTTACCGTGGCATTTCCTGCAGCTCTTTTCTGACTCATTAAAATGCTCATCGGGCGACCCACAATATGACTACGCCCAATAACCACCACGTCTTTTCCAGAAGTTTCTACTTTGTATCGCTCTAATAATTCTAAAATTCCGAATGGAGTAGCAGGGAGGTAGCAGGGTAAATCTAGGGTCATTCTTCCCACATTTGTTGGGTGGAATCCATCCACATCTTTATCAGGATTTATGACCATCAAAACTTTTTGTTCATCGATGTGTTTTGGTAGCGGAAGTTGTACGATAAATCCATCAATATCATCATCGTTATTAAGGCGTTCAATATTTTTTAATAAAACTTCTTCGGTAGTATCTGCGGGCAATTCAACCAAAGTAGAATTAAAGCCAACACGTTCACAAGCTTTTACTTTTCCGTTTACATAGGTCATGCTTGCACCATCAGAACCCACAAGAATTGCTGCGAGATGAGGTGTTTTCTTTCCTTCGGATTTTAAGATAATAACTGCTTCAGCGATTTCAATTTTTAAATCTTCTGATGTTTTTTTTCCGTCTAATAGTATCATGTTGTAGAGTTTTCAGTCGCAGTTTTCAGTCTCAGTTTATACTGACTCCGAATTTGCTAGGGTTATTAATCATATAATTTATTAGTTTACCAATTTCAATTCCTTTGGAAATACATTCTTTATAAATATCTTCATTGATATAATTGCATTCAAATGCAAAATCTAGCCAAGTGCTTGTTTCAGAATTTTCTCCATCAGCATCAGTTAGTTTACTAATAAAATGTTTTGGGTATCTTCTTTTTCGATAGGATTCAGAAATATTTGCCGAAACCGATCGAGAACTTCTTCTAATTTGGTCTGTCAAAGAATAGATTTCTTCTTTAGGAAATGATTTAGAGATTTTAAAAATGGTCATTGCTAATTCAAATGATTTTTGATATGCAAGTAATTTTTTAAAATCCATAACTCATAAATTTATTCTCGTATGTTTATTACAGTCAACTGCAACTGAAAACTGCGACTGAAAACTTTTATCTGCTGCATCCGCAATCTGAGACTGCCAACTGCCGACTGAAAACTAAATACTATTTCCCCATCCCCTGCATCATCTGCATCATTTTTCTGCCACCGCCACCTTGCATCATTTTCATCATCTTACTCATTTGGGTAAACTGTTTCATCAGCTGATTCACTTCTTGGATACTCGTTCCAGACCCTTTAGCAATACGCTTTTTTCTGCTTGAATTTATGGTTGATGGAGTGCTTCTTTCTGTCGGAGTCATAGAATGGATAATAGCTTCGATACCTTTAAACGCATCATCATCAATATCAACATCTTTCATCATTTTACCAGCACCAGGAATCATTCCGACCAAGTCTTTCATGTTTCCCATTTTTTTGATTTGCTGAATCTGTTTTAAGAAATCATCAAATCCAAATTGATTTTTGGCAATCTTCTTTTGAATTTTTCTAGCCTCTTCTTCGTCATATTGTTCTTGCGCACGTTCTACTAACGAAACCACATCACCCATGCCCAAAATACGTTCTGCCATACGATCTGGATGAAATATATCAATCGCTTCCATCTTCTCGCCAGTACCAATAAATTTGATTGGTTTGTCTACTACAGATTTAATCGATAACGCAGCACCACCACGTGTATCACCATCTAATTTTGTAAGAACAACTCCGTCAAAATTAAGAATATCATTAAAGGCTTTGGCTGTGTTTACCGCATCTTGACCCGTCATAGAATCTACTACAAATAAAGTTTCTTGAGGAGAAACTGCTTTGTGAATGTTAGAAATCTCTGTCATCATTGTTTCATCCACAGCCAAACGACCTGCGGTATCAATGATCACTACATTTTTACCTGTAGCTTTTGCATGTTTAAGTGCATTTTGAGAAATCTCAACGGGATTGTTGTTTCCAACTTCGGCATATACCTCTACACCAATTTGCTCACCAACAACCTGCAATTGATTTATTGCCGCAGGGCGATACACGTCACAACCCACCAACAAAACTTCTTTTGATTTTTTAGTTTTTAAGAAGTTTGCCAATTTACCAGAGAAGGTTGTTTTACCCGAACCTTGCAAACCAGACATCAAAATTACGGTTGGAGATCCACCTAGATTTACACCTACAGTTTCGCCACCCATCAATTCGGTTAACTCATCTTTTACGATTTTAACCATTAACTGACCCGGATTTAAGGTTGTCAATACATTTTGCCCTAGGGCTTTATCTTTAACACGTTTTGTAAAATCTTTAGCGATTTTAAAATTCACATCGGCATCTAAAAGGGCTCTTCGTACTTCTTTTAAAGTTTCGGCAACATTTACTTCTGTAATGCTTCCGTGTCCTTTTAATACGTGGAACGCTTTATCTAACTTATCACTTAAATTATTAAACATACTTGGCTTATTTTTTTGAAGTGACAAAGATAATGAAAAGTTAGAAATTTGAAGTTAGAAGTAGAAGGGAATATTTGGGTAGATTCTTCTAATTTATTTTCTTTTTCTTCTTGGGATTTTCATCCCTATTTTTTGATTATTTTTTAGTTTCTTTGTCAATAATTATTCTAACTTTTAGTATTCATGGATTACATCATTCACATCTTATTAGGAATTTTTGCAACCTTCGTGGGCTTTCTTGCTCCCGGAATGTTAAACATGACTGCGGTGCAAATTGCCATTGAAAAAGGAGTACAGCAAARTAGAGTTTTTGCTTTTGGAGCTTCAGCAATAATTTTGATTCAGGCGAGTATTGCCCTTTATTTCTCTACTTATTTGAGTCAAAACCCAAATGTGATTGAAGGATTAAAAACTGGTGGCATTTTTGTATTCTTTGCCTTAGCGATTTTCTTTTTCATGAAAACGCGCGCTAAATTAAACATTAAAGAAAAAAAGGATAAGGAGAAAAGTTACTTTGTAAGAGGTGTATTAATGGCAGTTATGAATATGTTGGCAATTCCTTTTTATTTAGGAATCAGTACTTTTTTAGGAGCCGAAGGTTTGCTAAAAATAGAAACTTCTTATAGTATTACTTTTGTTTTCGGAGCTTTATTTGGAGCCTACTTATTATTTTTTACTTACATCGCTTTTGCAAAAGTGATTGTAAAACGCGCCAATTTTATTGCAAAGAATATCAATTATATTCTGAGTTTGTTGTTTTTAGTTTTGGGGGTTTTGGCTTGGGTGAAGTAATGAATAATGAATAATGAAAAATTAATAATTAAAAAGGAATAAGTAAGAATGAACAATTTAAAAGGAATAATTAATAAAATTTAAAAGGAGTTCTCGCTACAATTTTTCTCATTCGTTAAAAAATCGCTACCATTGACATAATTGATATCTCAACGTCACTTCGAGTGTTTTACGAAAGCCATAGCTTGAGTAAAATGTATCGAGAAGCGTACTCGTTTTCATGCACTAGAACTGGCAATAAAATTATTCCAGCATTATTTCACTAATAATAAATGGAGTGCAAGTCCCTTTGGTGATTTCTTCGATGGACAATTCAAAAACCGAAGATTTGTTTTGTAAGGCTTCTAAATCAAAATTGCGTTTTACTTTTTTAAATTGTTTGTCTGTCATTCGATAGACTTCATCGGTATCAACTCCGATTGGTTGAAACGATACCATGAATTCACCATTCAAATCTCCATCAACAAAAGTAACATTCACTTTTTTAGTAACATCATCATAAGTACACGCGCCACCAACTTTTTCTTTTTTGCAGGAGCTAAGGAAAATCAATATTAATAATACAAAAAATGGCAGTTTAAGTTTCATACAATTCAAATTTAAAAGAGAAAGTAAAGATATACTATAAACTTTAAAATCCCTAAAAATATTTTATAGGACTTTGTATATTTGAGGAATGGGAAAGGTGAAAATTATCGAATGTCCACGAGATGCAATGCAGGGAATAAAATCGCATTTTATTGCTACTGATTTAAAAGCGGAATATATTAATATGCTGTTGAAGGTTGGTTTTGACACGATTGATTTTGGGAGTTTCGTTTCACCCAAAGCCATTCCTCAAATGCGCGATACTGCTGCCGTACTTTCCAAATTAGACTTGTCAAAAACCGAAAGTAAACTGCTGGCAATTGTTGCCAATGTCCGTGGCGCARATGACGCAAGTCAGTTTGAAGAGATTGATTATTTAGGATATCCTTTTTCGATATCTGAAAACTTTCAAATGCGAAATACCGGTAAAACAATCGAGCAATCCATTCAGACTTTGGATGAATTACTTTCGATTGCTGATAAAACAAAAAAGGAAGTGGTAGCCTATCTTTCTATGGGGTTTGGAAACCCGTATGGCGATCCTTGGAATGTTGATATTGTTGCAGATTGGACAGAGAAATTATCTAACATGGGCGTAAAAATCCTCTCACTTTCTGATACGGTTGGTGTTGCTGATGGCAAAACAATTTCGTATTTATTTTCGCATTTAATTCCACAATATCCACAAATAGAATTTGGTGCACATTTGCATACCACTCCAACAACTTGGTTCGAAAAAGTGGATGCAGCCTACAAAGCTGGATGCAATCGTTTTGATGGTGCCATAAAAGGATATGGTGGTTGCCCAATGGCAAAAGATGATTTGACAGGAAATATGCCAACCGAAAAATTACTCTCTTATTTTACGCAACAAAAAGCAGACACTAATTTAAGTCCGATGAGTTTTGAGTCGGCTTACAATACAGCTTTGAGAGTTTTTATGTAAATTTACTTGTCTTTGCGAAGTAAATTGAAAATTTGCTGTGGCAATCTCCTGATGTGTGTTACTATAGTTTAAGCAGATCGCCACACTCGTTCCTCACTCGCGAAGACTGCTTTGAGGGTGTTTTTGTAAAATTGTTCGAACGTCTTTGCGAAGTAAATTAAAAATTTACTGTGGCAATCTCATGATGTGTGTTACTATTTTTAAGCAGATCGCCACGTCCTTCGTCCTCGCGAAGACGGCATGAATTTTCTTCGTGAAACTTCGTGCTTCTCCGTGTATCTCTGTGTAACAACTACAATCTATTTCACCAACTCAAAAGACTGTTTCGCAATCTCAACTTCTTCATTAGTTGGTATCACCAAAATTTTAGTTCTTGAATTGTCAGTATTAATTTTACGAATCGAATTATTTCTAACCTTGTTTTTATCAATATCCAAATCAATTCCGAAATAAGACATATCCGTACAAACCAATTCGCGCATCATTGCAGAATTCTCCCCAATACCTGCAGTAAACACAATCGCATCTAAACCATTTAAGGCCGCTGCATAGGCACCAATATATTTTTTAATTCGGTAGGCATTCATATCCAATGCCAATTGACATGCTGTATTTCCTTTTTCAGCTTCCGCTTGAATTTCGCGCATATCACTGAATCCGGTTAAGCCTAACATACCGCTTTCTTTTTGTAACATCGTATTAACATCATCCAAAGAATAATCTAAATTATTGACCAAATGAAAAATCAAAGAATGATCAATAT
Source organism: Flavobacteriaceae bacterium (assembly GCA_002401215.1). Taxonomy (GTDB): domain Bacteria; phylum Bacteroidota; class Bacteroidia; order Flavobacteriales; family Flavobacteriaceae; genus Urechidicola. The sequence continues at coordinate 7,720 of NVSL01000074.1, forward strand.
CGCCACTTCGAGTACCCATAATCAATCCGTTGATAGGGCTAAACCCTAGAGAGTGATCGATACTTTTTCCGTTTTTGATGGCAGTCATACTACATCCATTTCCTAAGTGAATAGTAATTATATTTGAGTTTTTTAATCCTAAATAATCAATCGCTTTTTCAGAAACATATTTATGACTTGTACCATGAAAACCGTACAGTCTGATTTTATGCTCATCAAAAAACTTTGTAGGAATCGCATATTGAGAAGCCTTCGCAGGAATACTTTGATGAAACGCTGTATCGAAAACTGCAATCTGAGTTGCCTTATCAAAAATTTGTTCAGCAATTTCGATGCCCTCTAAATTTGGAGGATTGTGCAAAGGAGCCAAAGCAAATAATTCCTTTATTTTATCTTTCACTTTTTGATCAATCGCAACCGTTTTTGAAAAAGCAGCTCCACCATGAACCACACGATGTCCCACAGCATTGATTTCATCAGTAGAAGAAATAACACCGTTTTTGTCATCTAATAATAGGTGTACAACTTTTTCCAATCCAACTTTATGATTTGGGATATTGGTAATTTCATCACTTTTATGAGCATCAGATTTAAAATGAATTTCGGCATTGTCTAAACCGATACGCTCTACCAATCCGCTGCAAATAACTTTTTCTTGCGGCATTTGAAATAATTGGTATTTGATAGACGAACTACCAGAGTTTATTACGAGAATTTTCATATTATTTATTGATCTTGAGCTTGAATAGCAGTTAGAATTACGGTATTAAAAATATCGTCAACAGTACAACCGCGACTTAAATCGTTTACCGGTTTGTTTAATCCTTGTAACATTGGTCCAATTGCCAACGCTCCGGTTTCTCTTTGCACCGCTTTATAGGTGTTATTTCCGGTATTTAAATCAGGGAAAATTAATACAGATGCTTCACCAGCAACATCAGAATTCGGCAATTTACTTTTACCAATTTCTTTGTCAACCGCCGCATCATATTGTATAGGGCCTTCGATTTTTAAATCAGGACGTTTTGCTYTTACAATTGCTGTTGCTTCACGTACTTTATCAACTTCAGATCCTTTTCCAGAGGATCCAGAAGAGTAGGAGAGCATTGCGATTTTAGGTTCAATCCCGAAGGCTGCACTAGAATCTGCAGATGCAATTGCAATCTCAGCTAACTGTTCGGCATTCGGGTTTGGGTTGATAGCACAATCTCCAAAAACAGAAACACGATCTTCTAAACACATAAAGAATACCGATGAAACAACCGATGCATTTGGTTTGGTTTTTACAAATTGTAAAGCAGGACGAATGGTATGTTGAGTGGTATGTGCTGCTCCGGAAACCATTCCGTCGGCATGCCCTTTATATACCATCATGGTTCCGAAATATGAAACATCCTCTAAGGTGTCTTTTGCCATGGCAATACTTACGTTTTTATGCTTTCTCAATTCATAAAAAGTTTGTGCGTAATCTTCAAAATTAGTTGAATCCACAGGATTTACGATGTTTGCTTTGCTTAAATCTAGGGTGTTCTTTTTAGCAATTTCTTTGATTTTATCAGCATCACCCAAAATAGTAATGTCTACAAAATCGATGGCTAATAAAAGTGAAGCGGCTTTTAATATTCTTACATCGCCGCCCTCTGGCAACACAATATGTTTGCGTTCTTGTTTCGCTTTTTCTAACAAACTGTATTGAAACATTCTTGGGGTCAATCCACTAGATTTTGTTTTTGAAAACCTGTCTGAGAGTTTGTCGAAATTAAAATTCTTTTTAAAAGTGTCGATTGATTTTACAATACGTGCTGTATTATCAGCATAGATATGAGATTTGATGGCGCCCATTTTATTGGTGATTTCAAAAGTCGCTTCATCAGAAAGTAGAATAGGAATTTGTTGCTCCAATCCTTTTATCAATTGTAATATTGGCTCTTCGGGTTTAATGCCACCAGATAAAATGATTCCCGCAATTTTTGGATAGTTGGATGAAATATTTGCTTGCAATGCACCCAAGATTATATCGGCTCTATCACCAGGAGTGATCACCAAACAGTCTTCTTCTAGATGCATTAAGTGATTGCGTAATTGCATCGCTCCAACCTTAAAACTCGCAACAGGATTATTGATTTGATCTTCGCCAAACAATAATTCTACATCAATTTCTTTGATAATTTCTTTGATGGTTGGGTTGTTTAAAGAATTGATCATCGGAAACACTTCTACCAAAATATCATTGGGTAAATGTTGTGCGATTCCTTCTTTGACCATGGAAATATTTTTTTCTTGAATCTTATTTGCAACAATTGCTAAAACATCAACTTCTTTCTCTTTAAATGAATCGTAAGCAATATGAAGATTGCCAATAAATTCTTCCATATTTTTATCCACTCCACTAGAAACGAGTAGGGCAGGGATCCCTAAATTTTTTGCTATTAATATGTTTGAGTCTAATTCTACCGCAGCACCCTCACCAGAAAAATCTGTTCCTTCAACAATAATAAAATCGTATTGCTTTTCTAATTCCTTATATTTTTGAATGATTGTATCTAAAACTTCACCCTCTAAGCCCAAGTTTCTTTTTTTGATAAAATCACTTCGCATACACGCATAAGCATCATCGTGTTTTAACTTTAAATTAAAATGAGAAATGACCGTCTTTATATGGTTGTCTTGTTCGCCTTCTTTAACATCATCAATAATAGGTCTAAAATATCCTACTTTTGGAGTGCGGGCTAAGAGCATACTCATGAGTCCTAAACTTACGATAGACTTACCACTGTTTGGTTCGCTGGTTGCGATATATATAGCTTTAATCATTTTAAAATAATTTTTTTGCAAAGATACTTGAAATTCGTCATTATATAATGTGATAAAAGTCACATTATATAATTGAATGAATAAGATAATTTTGATGCTATTTTTTTGATTGAAAACAACTGCTTTTTTAATGTGATTTAATATTGAATAAAGGACTTGTTAGTTTATTAAATAACACTATATTTGCAGCCTCAAAAAGAGAAAATTTAAATATTAAAATTATGAATCATTACGAAACTGTTTTCATTTTGAATCCCGTTTTATCTGAAACTCAGATAAAGGAAGCAGTAMAGAAGTTTRRMGACTATYTWSTTTCCAAAGGTGCMGAAATGATMYMMAAAGARGATTGGGGSYTAAAAAARTTAGCKTAYGCAATTCAAMACAARAAAAGTGGWTTTTAYCAYTTATTWGAATACAARKTWGCAGGWGAWGCARTTRCTGCATTTGAAYTWGAATTYAGAAGAGAYGATAGCRTTATGCGYTATTTAACTGTWARRTTGGACAAACACGCAGCTGCTTGGGCAGAGAAGAGAAAAGCACGTGTTAAAACCGCTAAAAAATAATTAGGATGGCAAGTTTAGAGCAATCAGCAAAAGGAGGAAAACAAGGTGATGTTAGGTACCTAACTCCATTAGACATTGAAACTAAGAAAGAAGCAAAATACTGTCGTTTTAAGAAAAACGGAATCAAGTATATTGATTATAAAGATGCAGAGACTTTGAATGCGTCAAACGTGTCAGATGAAGATTACATACAACAAGTGCATGACTCGATTGAAACCGCGGTGAAATTACGCCTCAGATCGGATGTTCCCGTTGGTATATACCTCAGTGGTGGTGTTGATTCGTCAGCGATATTAGGCATGGCAACACAGTTATCCGGACGGCCATTAGATGCGTTCAACTTATCGTTTGGTGAGATGGAAGATTACGATGAAAACCGCTTTGCTCGGTTAGCCG
>NVSL01000075.1 GCA_002401215.1 Flavobacteriaceae bacterium
TCCTCCAAAGAGATCGCCTTTAAAATGTTTAAAATTGAACATGTTTTTCATGTGTACTTATATTTTTTAGTTTAATTTTTTATCAAAATAGAAAAGAGGGTTTTCTATTATTTATTTTGAAATTACATCAAAAACTAGTTTTGTATAAAAGTTCGAAATGCTATTTTTGTCGGAGTTAATATCTGTTAATCCGGGTAAATGTTCGGTGTAATATTTTTGTTGATGCGCTCCGTCAATAGCAGTTGTAACCAACATGTGAGCATATTTAAATTTCGGATTTATCTCTAAAATAATATCACTAACACGTTGCACTATTTTTTTATAGGCCAAAAAACAACCTTTTTTATTTTCTTCATCTACATTTTTTGTGTGATAAATTTTTAAAGATTCTGAAAAAATAATCTCACTCAATAAAATTTCATTTACATAAGAAATCTCATCATCAATTAAAACAGGGCTGGTTAAAATTGCGATAGATTTTTTTAAGCGTTCAGTTGCAGAATCAACATTTGTAGTTGCAAAAACCAATCGGTATTCTGTCCATGTCCAATACCAACTAGTTAGATAAATTAACAAAGTATGCTTGTTTTTAAAATATCTGTAGATAGAACTTTCTGGCGAATCAATTAAAGCACCGAGCTTTTTGAATGTGAAAAGTTCAAATCCAATTTCATTAATTAATTCGATACTACTAGAAATAATATTTCTTCCAAGTTCAGAAGAATCGGGGTTTTTTGAGAATAACTCTGGATTTATTTCTATATGTATTTTTAAGTTTTTCATTTGTAATCTGATTGACTACAAATATAATAGTAATACTATTATTTGCGCAAGTAAAAGTAGTATTTTTATTTGTAGATATGTGAAATTTTGGTAAAAAAAAGTATCTTGCAATTGAAAAATTTATTCAAAAATAAAGGACATGATTGCGTTAGCGAGTTTGGTGATTTTAGGGATAGTTGCGCAATGGTTCGCATGGAGGCTAAAGATTCCGGCAATTTTACCATTGATTCTGATAGGTCTTATTGGTGGGCCGATTTCTACTTTGTTTACTGCGGATAGTACAAAATTGATAGAGCCGATATGGAATGGCGTAGAAGGTTTGTTTCCAGGAGAGAGCTTGTTTTATTTCGTTTCACTATCAATTAGCATCATTCTTTTTGAAGGGAGTTTAACCTTGCGGAAAAAAGAAATTAAAAATGTAGGTACCTCAATTTCTAAATTAATTACCGTCGGAGCCTTGATTACATTTATAGTTGCAGGTATTTCTGCACGGTATATTTTTAATACTTCTTGGGAAATTTCTTTTCTATTTTCAGCATTAATTATTGTAACGGGTCCAACGGTAATCAATCCAATTTTAAGAAATATCCCGTTAAAAAGAGATGTATCAACCATCTTAAAATGGGAGGGGATTTTAATTGATCCCATCGGTGCTTTGGTGGCTGTTTTGGTTTTTGAATTTATAAGTGTAGAAGAAGGTCATGCCTTTACAAAAACAGTTTTTTTAGAGTTTGGTAAAATCATTTTATTTGGATTTACATTAGGTTTTACTTTTGGATTAGGGCTTATTAAAATTGTTAAAAACCAACTGATTCCACATTATTTATTAAATGTTGTGACCCTAGCAAGTGTGTTAAGTGTTTTTGTTTTGTCTGATTCTTTTGCGCATGAATCTGGTTTATTGGCGGTAGTTGTGATGGGGATGGTCGTAGGAAATGCAGACATCCCGAACATAAAAGAGTTGCTGTATTTTAAAGAATCTTTGAGTGTTTTGTTGATTTCAATCCTGTTTATTTTGCTCTCTGCAAATATTGATATGAGCGATTTATACGCCATTTATAATTGGAAAACAGTGATACTATTTACCGTAGTAATAGTTATTATTAGACCATTAAGTGTTTTTGTGAGTACCTATAAATCTAGCTTAAATACCAATGAAAAATTATTTATAAGTTGGGTGGGCCCAAGAGGAATTGTAGCTGCAGGAATTGCTTCTCTATTCGGATTGCGATTGGTAGAATTGGGAGTTGAAGGTGCCGAATTAATTACACCTTTGGTGTTTATGATTGTTTTAGGAACCGTGTTATTAAATGCTACAACAGCCAAAATTGTTGCCAAAGTTTTAAAGGTTTATTTAGAAAAATCAGATGGAGTTTTAATAGTAGGTGCCAATCAACTATCTCGAATTATTGCGCAGTATTTAGATAAAAATAACAGGCATGTGGTAATGATAGACACCAATGCGAGCAATATTAAAAAAGCAAATGAGTTGGGTTTAGAGGCTTTAAATGGCGATGTTTTTTCTGATGAAATTGAAAATAATATTGAACTTTCTGATATGGGATACTTGATGGCATTAACTGCCAATGCAGAAATAAATAACTATTGTATTCAAAAATTTAAAAAGCAATTTGGAGAGAAGGGAAGTTTTAGGTTGATTACATCCGAAGAGAAAGAAGAGGCTATAAACATCCCAAAAGAAGGACTATTTTCTCATACAGATGATTATGAAAAACTTACGGATATTATTAGAAAATTTCCTACCATTCATGAGATTGATCTCGAATCACCAAATCATTACAAAGCGCTACTTTCAGAAACTATAAAAAATGATACTCATGTGGCATTATTTATAAAATTAAAAAATGGGAGTTTAGAAATAATACCTTCCTTTAATAAGGATGTTGAAATTGTAAAAGGAATGAAACTTGTTTATTTAGGCGATAAATTTAGAGCTTAATACTTATCGTCAACTCACTTTTATAGCCTATTATTTTATACTTTAGCATCTCTAAAAATCTAGCTTTATTTTTATCAGATGACAATTTTATATCAACTTTCAACTACTTTATTTCGATTTATTTTCAGCAGTTTTGTAGCTATTTTATTCTTGTTTTTAATTGGATGTTCTGATGATAAAAAGGAAGATTATACTGATGTAAAAACGGAAACCAGTTATCTGAATTCTAACTTTGTGGGGTCAGAATCTTGTAAGGCATGTCATCAACAAGAGTTTAAAGACTGGAAAGGTTCGCATCACGATTTGTCAATGCAAGTGGCGGATTCGGTTTCTGTTTTGGGCGATTTTAATAACAAAATAGTAGCGTTTAAAGAGGTGAAAACATCCTTCTTTAAAAAAGGAAATGACTTTTACGTAAACACTCAAGGACACGATGGAGTCTATGCCGATTTTAAAATTGACTATACTTTTGGGGTTACTCCATTACAACAATATTTGGTAAAATTTGATAACGGAGAATACCAATGTTTAACCGCCGCTTGGGATTCGGTTAAGAACGAATGGTTTAGTTTATTGCAACCAGATATTGACATCAATCACGACGATTGGCTGCATTGGACAGGTGGCGCGATGAGTTGGAATACCATGTGTGCCGATTGTCATTCTACCAATTTACACAAAAATTACGACGCTAAAACCGATACGTATGATACTACTTTTAGTATCATAAATGTGAGTTGCGAAGCGTGCCATGGAGCAGCAAGCGAACATGAAAAATATTATCAAAATCCGCCAGAAAAGGAGTTGCCACCAAAAATGTATATGCATACCAATATGGATTCAAAAGAGGTGGTAGACAAATGTGCGCGCTGTCATTCTAGACGTACCCAAGTAACCGAATATTTTGATTATAAGGGAGATTATATGGATCATTATTTACCCAGTTTATTGGTAGATGGTTTGTATGAATTGGATGGTCAGATTTTAGATGAAGATTATGTGTATGGGTCGTTTATCCAAAGTAAAATGTATCACAACGGGGTGTCTTGTAAAGATTGCCATAACGTACATTCGCTTAAATTAAAAAAGTTGGGGAATGAATTATGTATGACCTGTCACGAACCAAAATACAACACTGAATCGCATTATTTTCATCAAAAAAACACAGCGGGTTCTCAATGTATTAATTGCCACATGACGGGGAAAACTTATATGGGAAAYGAYTTTMGWCGYGACCATAGTTTTAGARTTCCTAGACCAGATCAATCKGWAAAATAYRRWACACCWAATGCMTGTATWGGWTGYCATAAAGATAARTCKRAYSMRTGGGCWKCRRAKGYWATWRWYRATWRRTWTGGCTCARAAAGARMCGATCATTTTTCTGATCATTTGCTAAAAGGATATTTTGAAGACCCATCAGCATTTGAAATTTTGATGGCAAATCATGGTTATCCAGATATTGCACGTGCAACTGCGATAAATCAATTTTCGAATCGGTATTTAAATGACCAGCAATTGGCAAAGTTAACGAGTTATTTAAATGACTCATCGGCGTTGGTTCGGAATGAAGTTGTGAGTTCTTTAGAAAAAATAAACAACCCACAAAGTGTTTCTAAAATTGCTAAGATGTTACAAGATTCGGTACGTGTTGTGCGAATTTCTGCGGCAAGATATTTTAATATGACAACGCAAGATGTTGCTACAATTTCGGAGTTTAAAAATGCGAATAAAGAGTTTTTAACAGCCTTATTTTTAAATGCAGATTTTGCTTCGGGGCAACATCAAATCGCTTTGTATTATCAAGCAAAAGGAAATACAGAAAAAGCAATTGAAGCCTATAAACGTGCAAATGAGATTGATGGATATTACAACAGATCTCGTATGAATTTAGCCTTGATTTATTACGAACAAGGGTTGACAGCTGAGAGTGAAAAATTGTATTTAAAAGTGATTGAGCAAGAGCCTCAATTTAGTTATCCTTACTATATGTTGGGACTTTTATACAACGAATTGGGCGATAACGAAAAGTCGTTAAATTATCTAAAATTGGCAACTGAAAAAACACCATTCAACCAAAATGCATATTATAATTATGCTTTGCAATTACAGGGAATTGAGAAATATAAAGAGTCTGTTGAGGTATTAAAAAGAGGTTTAGAATTCGCTCCTTATAACGAGCGAATGTTATATGCTAAGTTATTGGGTGAGGCAAAATCGAACGCAATAGATGATGCCAAAGCGACTTGTGTTTTGTTGATGCAAATTGCTCCGAATAATCAGGACTATAAAAAATTGTATCAGCAATTAAATCAATAAATTAGTTTTTAATAGCAGCGGTTTCTATTTTACCAGCACGTAAATATTTAACGGTTATTTCTTGGCTTGAAAATAGGAGCATTTTTTTTCTAAGTAAATCTAAAGCTTCGTAACTATCGAGTTTTACACCTTCTACTTCTAAAATAATATCGCCACCAATTAAGATTGGAGAGCCTTCGATAATCGCTTTTATATAACCACCTCTTAAGCCTAATTTATTGCCCAAACCATTTGTAGTGACTGATAAAACTAACAATCCAGCTTCTTGAGGTAAGTTAAAAACAGCAGCCATTTCATCTTCTAAAAAAGCATACTCCATTCCTGTCCAAATATTTTTTTGTTCCATTAAAATTTTGCGAGCAACATTAGAAGAAGCACCAAAACCAATACCGTCAAATCCACCAGATTTTGACATGATAAAACTTGCAATTCCAATAACCTCACCATCCATATTAAAGAGAGGTCCGCCAGAATTTCCTGGGTTGATTGCTGCATCCGTTTGAATAAATTCAATTGGAAAAAAAGTATCATTTTTTGCACTTTCTGATATTTTCCCACTTACTATTCCGCGAGTCAAAGTTTGCTCAACACCTAAAGGAGCACCGATAACAAAGAGGTCTTCTCCTACGTTGACTTTGTCAGAATCACCAATGCTGGCAACATATTTTTCTTTTAATTCAAACTTAGATTTTATTTTTATCATCGCAACATCTGCCGCAGGACTTGTACTTAAAACTTCTGCTTCATAAATATCACCATCGGTAAATTTCACAAAAATTTGATCTGCATTGTGCACCACATGAGAAGCTGTCCAGATTAAACCATCCTCAGAAATTAAAACTCCAGAGCCTAATCCGCCTTCGGTATTTACTTTTTTCTTGTCACCCAAACCTGCACTCGTATTGCTTTCAGTTTTAATTACCACTACTGACGAGTGTACTTTTTTGTATAATTCTGATAATGATTGTGCATTTGTAAGTGTTCCAATAAATAGCGCAATTGCTAAAGAGATAATTTTTTTCATGAGTTTGGTTTAGGGTTGCAAATCTAATTATAAATTAATTTAATTCAAAAGGGAAAATAACCTTCCAATCGTTTTTCATATCAATCACAGTCCATCCATCATTCGTATTTTATAAGTGTTACGCCATTAAAATCTTCTTCCAATTCCGAAACCTAAGTTCCAAGAATTGTAAGCATTAAATTTAATATCATTTGAAAAACTTGTGATAATTTCCCAATTACCATGAAGGATAAGATGTGAATATTCAACTCCTGCTTTGATAAGAAATAAGTTTTCTTTTTTCGAAAACTCTCCTCCAGCTCCTAAAACCAAACTAAAGTTTTTTATAGGTTTAAACATTCCTACAACTGCAGTTGCTAAAGGTGAAACGCGTTCAATTTCAGCACCTTCACTATTTTCTATAATAAAGGTTTCTAAGATAAGATCGTTGTGTAAACCTATTGCCCAACGTTCGGAAATTTCAAAGTTATAATCGATTCCCCAAGAAGGTACTGAGATATTTTTTTTACCTTCTCCTTCAATCGTTTCGCCAATTTGAGTGTGACTAATTAAGACGGCTATGGAGTGTCTTTTTTCTGACTTTTCTTCTGTTTCTTCATGTTCGGTTTCTTGCGCATTTGCAAAAGTGATGAATACTAAAAGTAAGCTGCTAAGTAGTATTTTTTTCATAATTGTTTTTACTTAAATAAACCCAAAGCCGAATAGTTATTATTCGGCTTTGAGTATTTAATATCATTTTTAAATTATACTTAATTATTTCCTGGAGTTTCTAATTGCTTCATTATATCACCCAAGTTAAAACTTGCTGCTTTCATACGTGGTGGATATTCTTCAAAGGTTCCAATAAATTTCCCAACATATTCTGCTGCAGGCAGTAGTAAAAAGACGTGATCTAAATACCAATCCCAATAAGTGTTTGAAGTTACTGTTGCAAACTCATAAGGATCTCTTCTTAAATTATATATCCAAGGCACTCTCATTGTCTCCATTGGTGTAGACCAAGTCAACATAGTTCCTGTTTCATTTTGTTTCATAAAAGTAACTTTCCAATCGTTATAACGTAATGCCATTAACTCTCCATCATCAGAGAAGTAAAACAATTCGGTTCGTGCTCCATTTTCTTCTTTACCTGTTATATGAGGTAGCATATTATATCCATCTAAATGAACTTTAAATGTTTTGTTTCCTACTTTCTTGCCTTTTAACAATTCTTCTTTTACATTGTTATTTCCAGCAACTGCAAGAAAGGTTGGTAACCAATCCATCCCTGACATAATTTCGTTAGAAATAGATCCCGCTTCAATATGCCCAGGCCAACGCACCATAGATGGTGTTCTCCATCCACCTTCCCAATTGGTGTTTTTCTCACCTCTAAAAGGGTTAATTCCTGCATCTGGCCACGTATTCTTATGTGGTCCATTATCGGTTCCGTATTGAACAATCGTATTGTCTGCGATACCTAATTCATCTAAAAGGTCTAAAAACTTCCCTACATGCATATCGTGCTCTACCATACCGTCACCATATTCATTCTGCCCAGAGATTCCTCTAAGTTCATCTTTTACATGAGTTCTAAAATGCATTCTCGTTCCGTTCCACCACACAAAAAATGGCTCACCTGCTTCTACAGATTTTCTGATAAAAGCGATTGCAGCATCTGAAGTTTCATCATCAACAGTTTCCATTCTCTTTTTTGTTAATGCTCCTGTATCTTCAATTTTACCATTAGCATACGAATGAATTACACCCCTTGGTCCAAATCGCTTTGCAAAATTTGGAAATTTAGTTGGATCTGGATAATCTTCTAATTCTGGTTCTTCTTCGGCATTTAAGTGGTATAAGTTTCCGAAGAATTCATCAAAGCCATGATTGGTTGGTAGGTGCTCATCACGATCACCTAAGTGGTTTTTCCCAAACTGACCAGTTCTGTAACCTAATGGTTTTAGTAATTCTGCAATGGTTGGATCTTTTTCAGAAATACCTTCTTTTGCTCCTGGCATTCCAACTTTACTTAGTCCTGTTCTTAATACACTTTGCCCCATGATGAATGATGAGCGTCCAGCAGTACACGATTGCTCGGAATAATAATCGGTAAAGATCATTCCTTCATTGGCAACTCTGTCAATGTTTGGAGTATGGTACCCAACAAGTCCCATTGTATAGGCACTAATGTTTGATTGTCCAATGTCATCACCCCAAATTACAAGGATGTTTGGTTTTTTTTGTGCGAATAATGAACCAACAACCAATAAAGCGGTTGCCAATAACATCATTTTTTTTCTATTGTTCTTCATAAAATTATTTTAAAATTAATAAATACTACTAAAGCCAAATCTCAGTTTTCGATTTGGTACATGTAGCGAGTGAGTCAAATGTAATAAATTTAACCCGTTGTGCATTTTAAATAATGCTAAGTTTAAATTTAATCAATATTTATTCTTTAATTTTATTCTTATATATTTGCAAAATCTTAATTATAGTAACTAATTTGATGAAAAAAAACATACTCCTTCTTACCACTTTATTTCTTTTTAGTGTTGCTATACAATCACAAGTTTTAATAACTTTATTATTAGGAGACAAATTAAATTCAGAAAAATTAGAATTTGGTTTAGAATCTGGAGTAAATTTTGAAACAATTAATGGGATGGAATCTACCGATAGAAAGGCTTTTTTTAACATCGGATTTTATTTTGATTTTACTTTAAAAAATCCGCATTGGTCTGCATATACAGGAGTTTTGGTAAAAGCAAATCAAGGTTTGGGAAATTTAACCGACAATGATTTAGATTTTTTAGGAGTAGATAAACAATTAGAAAACAGCGTAGAAATAGCAGGAGAGTACAATCAAGTAATCAATACTTTTGTAGTCCCTGTTTTGATGAAATATCACTTTAAAAATTACATTTATTTAGAGGGAGGGATGCAATTTGGATTGCGTTATAAATCGTATGTAGAATTTAATAGCGATAATAAAGATGTTGAAGAGCGTGTTAGGTATATAAACAGAGATGCGGTGCAAAAAATTGATGCTGGATTTTTAGGAGGACTTGGTTATCAATTTAAAAAAGGAAAAGGTTGGACCGTAGGTGCAAAATATTATTACGGTTTGGTAGATGTTTATAAAGATAGATCTGGCACGAATTCGAATTCATTTTTTATAAAAGTGAATGTGCCAATTGGTGTAAAAAAATCCAAAGAAAAAGCAGCAAAAGAGCAAGCCAAAAAGGATAAGGAAGCATTAGAAGATAAGAATGCTGAATTGCAAAAACGAATTGAAGAATTAGAAAAACAATAATAATACATCATGAAAACAAAATCAACCTTATTATTGTTAATAACAATAGCGTTATTTAGCCAAGATTTAGTTGCCCAAAGTGGAATACAGTTTCCAAAGTCTGATTCAACTGCTGTTGAAAAGGATTATCCCTATGTATTGCCAATTTGGGGTAAAGAATTGACGAAAAGAAATATTAAATTTCAACTACCCTTTGGTGTAAATGCAAATTATGTTTACAATAGAATGGAGTTAGAAATGACTGATTTTAGTTTAGATTTAAATGGGACTCCAATTGACGGAATTAACGAGGAAACTTTGGCTTTTCAACCAATTATTGCAAAAGCATCAGGTATGAATGTAAGAGCTGATGTTTGGATTTTACCTTTTTTAAATTTTTATGGTATTTATGCATCAAGTAATGGCTCTACTCAAGTTGCTATGGCACCTTTTGGAGGAGATTTAATAGAGTTAGATCCAGTGCCGTTTACATCAACAACTTTTGGTGTTGGAACAACCTTTGTTTATGGGTGGCGTAATGTTTTTGTGAGTGGTGATGTAAATTATACAAGTTCAGGTTCAAATATTTTAGAAGATAAAGTTGAATTTCTTGTAGTTTCAGCTCGTGTAGGTAAAAGAGTTGAGTTTAAAAATGATATGGCATTAGCAGTTTATATTGGTGGGATGTATCGTAACTTTATAGGGCACGAAGCAAATAATGGAAATGTAATGTTGGCAGAGTATTTTCCTGGAATGAGAGATGGAATTATAGAAGGAATTGATAATAAGGTTGCAAGTAATGAAGATTTAATTGCGGACCCTGATTATCCTTATACTGCTGAAGACCCAACAAAAATTCAATTAAGAACTAGAAATGTAGCTTTGACTCAAATTGGAAGTAGAATTGAAAATGCACCTCCTGGACAAATAAATTACTCATTAAAGAAAGACATTATTCAACCTTGGAGTTTGCAAGTTGGGTTTAATTATGAAATTACACAAAATTGGATGTTTAGAGGAGAGTTAGGATATTCATCTGGTCAAACATTTTTCTTGACGGGTTTGCAATACCGTTTTGGTTTGTNAAAAAAAAGCACAGAAATATTAGAATATAAAAAAGCCTGAAACGAAAGTTTCAGGCTTTTTTATATTTGTTTGGTCAAGCGCAGTCGAGACCTTTATCAACTAATTTAGTACTCGATTGAGTTACTATTGACGTATTAATCCAGTCGTCACTTCGAGTGGTTTATGAAAGCCATAGCTTGAGTAAAATGTATCGAGAAGCTTACTCATTTTATATGTTGGTTAAAAAACACCTTAGACAGATGTTTAAAAATTAACGCAACACTTCTTTAATCTGTGCAATTGCTTTTCTGATATTTTCTTCGGACGCTGCATACGATATTCTGATACAATCAGGAGCTCCAAAAGCTTCACCGGTTACAGTTGCAACATTTGCTTCTTCTAACAATAACATTGAGAAATCTGATGCATTGTTAATCTTGTGTCCTTTAAATGTTTTACCAAAAAATGCGGAAACATCAGGGAAAACATAAAAAGCTCCTTTTGGAACATTCAATTTAAATCCGTCAATTTCTTTTAACAATCCTAAAACAATATCTCTACGTTTTTTAAACTCCGTAACCATATATTGGATTTCAGAAACTGGAGCTTCTAACGCAGTAATTGTTGCACGTTGCGCAATACAATTAGCACCAGATGTAATTTGTCCTTGCATCTTAGTACATGCTTTAGCAATCCATTCTGGAGCGCCGATATAACCAATTCTCCAACCTGTCATGGCAAATGCTTTTGCAACTCCGTTTACCGTAATTGTACGGTCGTACATACTTGGGATTGCAGCAAAACTAAAGTTCTTAGAGCCATAATTAATATGCTCATAAATCTCATCAGAAAGGATGTAAATATTCGGATGGTTTTCTAAAACTTTTGCCAAAGCTCTAWACTCTTTTTCGGTATAGATAGACCCACTTGGGTTGTTTGGCGAGTTAAAGAAAATCATTTTTGTTTTWGGCGTAATCGCCGCTTC
>NVSL01000076.1 GCA_002401215.1 Flavobacteriaceae bacterium
ACTTATTAACCGTGAAATTCCAATTATTTTTGATGCTTATTATGGCGATGAACAAAAAAGAACTTGTAAATCTTGTGGAACTATGATGCAGCCACCTAATTAGTTGTTCGTTTTTTGTTGCTGGTTATTAGTACTCAAAACAGCCATCAACTACGAACTACCAACTACCAACTAATCAATATGAAAAAAATAAGAATCAACGGTCACTCACATTTACTGCCATATCCAGAGCAGATTCCTGCTTTTATGCGCGAAAAAGAAATTTTTTGGGTAGATAAAGAACGCAAACGCATGTTGCAAAAAGGATGGAAACGACCAGTGACTGACTCCAGTTTTTTCTTGGATGAAAAACTAGAATGGATGGAGCGCAACAATATCGACCATGCGGTTGWGTTGAACTTATCTCAGCTTTATGGAAATGCATTGACCTATGATGTGATGAAAGATGCGCTCAGATTTCAAAATGATTTTAATGCGCAAGTGCAGGCAGAACATTCTGATAAATTCACCTGCGGATTCGTGGTTCAGCCCGCTTTCGTAAGAGGAGCTTTGTGGGAAATTGAACGTTGCGTTGAAGAATTAGGATTGCGTGTTTTGTGTTTGCCAACGCATTATATGGACACGACCGGAACTTGGAAAGTGATTTTTGATGAGGTCAATGCCCCAATTTTTGAATTGGCAAATAAGTATAAATTGGCGATTGAAATCCACCCGTATGATGGAGATAAAATGATTAAGTTAGAGGATAAAAATTGGCGTTTTCATTTAATTTGGATGTTGGCGCAATGTGGAGATGCCTATCATTTTTATACCTTAAATGGCTATCAAGATAAATATCCAGATATCAGAACTTGTTTTGCGCACGGTGGTCAATTGGCGCAAATGAATTTGGGAAGAAGGATTCAAGGTTTTGATGGAAGACCAGATTTGTTTGAAGGAAAAACACATCCTCGGAAAGCTGTTGGACATAAAAACATTTATTTTGACACCTTGGTGCATGACACAGATGCTTTTAAATTGATGGTAGAACGTCAAGGTTCTGATCAGATATTAATGGGGCTGGATGATCCGTATCCGTTGGGAGAAATGGAGAGTGATCAGCAATCTTCATATCCGGGTAAGTTGTTAGATTTATCGTTGGATAGAAACATTATTAACCAAAAACAGTACGATGAAATTTGGAATGACAACGTACTGAATTGGTTATGTGGGGATGATAAAATGGGAAAAACAAACCTACTGGCTAGAATAAATTCTGACACCAAATAGGCTTGCTTGGGGCTCTTAATTTGAAGCTACTTTATCAAAATTAGTAACCACTTCGAATGTTGGGGGATTTAATAAATGTTGTTTTACAGGACATTGATTCACTACTTTTTTAATAGCTCCTGTATATTTTTCTGGGAAATCAGTTGGTAATTTTAAGTCGATTAATATTTCACTTACATGATTCGTTCTTTGGTCGTACTCCATGATTTGTGTAATTACAAGCCCATCTAAACTCAAGTTTCTTTGCTCAATAAAAGCTCTTACAAAAACAGCACTACACATTCCTGAGGTCGCTAAAAAAACTACGAAAGGAGAATCATTCATAGTAACTTCTCTACCATTCATAAAAGGAACAATTCTACCGTTGTTGTCAAACTTAATATCAATATTTAATTTCATGTGATTTATTTTTTAAATAATTACGGTGCAAAAGTATAGCCTATAACCATTACTTTGTGTAACAAAAATCACATTGAAAATTAAATCTGTTTTACTAAATAAATGGCACAAAAAAACCTTCTACAATGTAGAAGGTTTTTTAAATTTATAGTCTTTGGAAATTATGAAAATAACTTTTCAATTTTCTCTTTTTCTTCATCAGCTAAAATAGCATCTACTAAAATTCTTCCTGAATGTTCATCAGTAATAATTTTTTTACGGTTTGCAATTTCAACTTGTCTTTGTGGTGGAATCGTAAAGAATGAACCTCCAGAAGCACCTCTTAAAACAGGTACAACCGCTAAGCCATTCATAGCGTTTTTACGGATTCTGTTATAAGCATTTAACAAACGCTCTTCTATAACATCACTATACTCAGCAGATTTTTTCTGTAGTAATTTTTCTTCCTTTTCTGTTTCTTTCATAATGTCATCTAACTCAGCTTTTTTGTGCTTTAAATGATCATTTTGTTTTGCTAAAGTTTCATTGTTTTGGTCAATTACTTCTTTCTTTTGCTCAATTTTTACTTTGTATTCTTTGATTCTCTTTTCAGATAATTCTACTTCCAAGCCTTGATATTCAATTTCCTTAGTAATAGAATCAAACTCTCTATTATTACGAACATTTTTTTGTTGCTCTTCGTATTTTTTTACCAATTCACCAGCCTCAATAATGATATTTTTCTTGGTTTTGATATCAGTTTCTAAATTAGTAACATCTTCTTCAAGGTTAGAAATTCTTGTGTTGAAACCTGCAATTTCATCTTCTAAATCTTCAATTTCTAAAGGTAATTCACCTCTAACACTTTGAATTTCATCAATTCTAGAGTCGATTAATTGTAAATCATACAATGCTCTTAACTTATCTTCAACCGTTACTTCTTTTTTCTTTGCCATTGTTTATTTGTAATAAATTGGATTTGTATTTTTGTCTGATAAAATGATCCTACCTACCGGTAAGGCAGGTGCAAAAGTAGTAATTTTTTCTGTAAGATAATCAACCAAAAGGTTTTTTGTGAATTGCTCACTTTCATAGTGTCCAATGTCTGCAATTACCAATTTGTTTTCCGCTAGATAAAACTCATGATATTTTATGTCTGATGTGATATAAATATCAGCATTAGCAGCTATTGCATTGCTGATAGCAAAACTTCCAGCCCCTCCTAAAACAGCTACTTTTTTTATTGATTTTCCTAATAATTTTGAGTGACGAATACAATCCGTTTTCATTGTTTTTTTAAGATGATTCAAAAAATCATCTTCGTTCATGGCAGATTCTAATTCGCCAACCATTCCCATTCCGATATGTTGATGAGAATTTTCTAAGCTGACAACATCATAAGCTACCTCTTCATACGGATGATTTTTAAACAGCGATTTTAAAAGTTTGCTTTCGTTTTGTTTTTCAAAAATTACAGAAATAAAAGTTTCTTTTTCGGTATGTAATTCTCCTTTGGTTCCTTTTACAGGATTAGAATTTTCATTGCCTCGATAGGTTCCATATCCTTCGGTATTAAAACTGCATTCATCATAATTACCGATATTTCCTCCACCGGTTTCAAACAACTTTGTTCTTAAATATTCAGCATTCTCATTCGGAACATAGGTCGTCAATTTTTTAAGTTGATGTTGTTTCGGAATTAAAACTTGTCGATTTTTTAAACCCAACATCTCACAAATTTTAGCATTCACGCCAACAAACGAATTGTCTAAAGCGGTGTGCATCGCATAAATAGCAATGTCATTTTTAATCGCTTTTAAAACCACGCGTTCTACATAATTGTTGCCGTTTATTTTTTTTAATCCACCAAAAATAATAGGATGGAAACTCACAATCAAGTTGCAATTTTTATCAATAGCCTCATCAACAATCATTTCTAAAGTATCTAGGGTTACTAGAACTCCGGTTACTTTGGTAGCATAATTCCCGATGAGTAAACCCACATTGTCAAAATCTTCGGCATAACTCAAAGGGGCAATTTCTTCGATGTAATTGGTAATATCTTTAATGGTCATAAAAGTCAGATTAAAATGTGTGATGTCTTTTTAAATCGTCAATTCGAGTGATTTTTATCAATCCAAATTGATAAAAATAGTATCGAGAATCTAGTTTATTTTAGTAAATCTAAAGGTGAATTTAAAACTCAAAGTTATGCTTTTTTTACATATAATCCTGCAAGGTCTTGGAGACCTTGTAGGTATTTATTTTTACTTGTGATACCTACAAGGTTTTAGAAACCTTGCAGGAGAAATACAAGAATGAATAATAATAATTGTATTTTGGTGATGGACGTCAATTCGAGTGAATTTTACAATTGAAATGCGTAAAATTTGTATCGAGAATGGATTAACTTTATTGAATTGTTCTCGATACAATTTATCTCCTTTGTCAATAAATCACTCGAACTGACGAAAACAATACAATCAAAATTGTTAATTGATATTCGTTAATCCTAACTTGTTTTGTATTTTCGCTCTTATGAGGTTTATCAGAAAATTAGCATTCCCATTTTCAATTCTGTATGGTTTTATCATCAGTATCAGAAATCTGTTGTTTGATAAAGAAATTTTAAAATCTACTCATTTTGACATTCCTGTAATTGCTGTTGGAAACCTAAGTGTTGGCGGAACGGGTAAGACTCCGCAGATAGAATATCTCATTCGTTTGTTAAAAGATTCAAAGAAAATTGCGGTGTTAAGTAGAGGGTATAAACGCAAAACTTCGGGGTTTGTTTTGGCGGATACATCTTCTTCGGCAAATAAAATTGGTGATGAGCCTTTTCAATATTATCAAAAATTTAAAGACATTAAAGTTGCGGTTGATGAAAAGCGTGTGCACGGAATTGAGCAATTGCTCGCCACAAATAATCCTCCTGAAGTTGTGTTGTTAGACGATGCATATCAGCATCGGAAAGTAAAAGCGGGATTYTATATTCTACTAACTGCTTATGGTGATTTGTATTCGGATGATTATATATTGCCAACTGGCAATTTGCGCGAGCCAAAATCTGGAGCAGATCGTGCACAGGTAATTATTGTTACAAAGTGTCCTGATAATTTATCAGAAAATGAGCAGCAAAAAATCCGTCAGAAATTAAAATTGAGTGATGGTCAAGAATTATTTTTCACCTGTATTGCTTATGATGATATTGTTTCAGACGGTAAAAGAGAAATCACATTAGATCAATTAAAAGGTCACGAAGTGTTATTGGTAACAGGAATTGCCAATCCAAAACCTTTGGAGAATTTCTTAAAATCCAACGGAATTTCTTTTGAGCATATCGAGTTTCCAGACCATCACGATTTTTCTAAAGCTGATGTTGATAAAATAAAGAATGCGTTTGGGGCGATGCATTCAGAAAAAAAACTAATTTTAACGACCGAAAAAGATTTTGTTCGGCTAAAAGATGACTTGCAAATAAGTCACCTAAAAATAAAAACCAAATTTATAAATCGCCAAAACGATTTTGATACAATACTAAAAGCTTATGTGGAACAAAGTTCAAGAAACCGTTAAATTTTTACAGGATAAAGGAATTACAACTCCAGATTATGGAATTGTTTTAGGAACCGGATTAGGGAATTTGGCAAATGATATTGTTGCCGAGGTTAGAATTCCGTACGAAGATATTCCGAATTTTCCTGTTTCTACGGTAACAGGTCATCAAGGTGAATTGATTTTTGGCGAGTTGGGAGGAAAAAAAGTATTGGCAATGCGTGGTCGTTTTCATTATTATGAAGGCTATGATATGCCGCAAGTAATTTTCCCAATCAGGGTGATGAAATACTTAGGGATTCAAAATTTAATTGTGTCGAATGCCTCTGGTGGTGTGAATCCTGCGTTTAGTGTTGGTGATATTATGGTGATTGACGATCATATTAATTTTATTCCAGAGCATCCTTTGAGAGGAGCAAATGATGAGCGTTTCGGCCCTCGATTTGTAGATATGCACGAGCCATATAGTTTAAAAATGATTGCTGCTTTTGAGRMAWWKSMAAAAAAGCAAAATGTAAAAATTCAGAAAGGAACTTACCTCGCTTTGCAAGGTCCAACTTTTGAAACTCCTGCTGAATATGGAATGGTTTTTAGAACAGGTGCCGATGCTGTTGGTATGTCTACCGTACCAGAAGTGATTGTTGCCAAACACATGGGCATGACCTGTTTTGGTTTGTCTGTAATTACTGATTTAGGTATTGAAGGACAAGTAATGGAAGTATCGCACGAAGAGGTGCAAGAAGTTGCCAAGGTTGCCGAAAAGATTGTTGGGAAATTGGTGAAGGAGTTTGTGGCGAGTTATTAAGGGTATTGTTTAAGGTGCCAAATTGACTCCTTAAGAAACTCCGCTTTTTTATTAATAAGGTTTACAGCAAAATAGGATTTGACTAGTTTCTAGTGGTTATTCAATAACATAAAACTTTTTACTTAAGAACATGTTAGAAATTCTTATCTCAGTTGAGTCTTGTTGAATTTCATAATTTTGTTCTTCGATGATAGCATTAAAATTTTGTTCTCCAAGTTTTTCAAATTTGTAAAGGAAAATAAATTCATTTAATTCTAAGGATGGGAAATCTTTCCCTTTTATTTCTTGAAAATTATGATCAGTTATTTTAATCCAAGTAAATTTTGATTCTCCTAAAACAAATTCTTTTGATGTATGGTTAAAATTAAATTTTATTTCAAACATATATTCCTTATTTAATCTTAAAGTATCTTCAACATTAAAGTCATAATAAGTACTTATGTTTTCTATGATTGCATCATCTTTAAAATATATCTGTTGATTTAATATTATTTTATTTTTGTTAGGGTATTTTATATATTCTTCTTTTAATACGATATCTCTAGCATCATCAAAATATTTCCAAATTCCTATTTTTTTATTACTTAAGTACTCTCCTTCGCTAGATGTATATTTAAAAACTGAACCATCATTTGCAATTATTAAAGGAGCGTTAGAGAAATGGAAACTATTTGTTTTTTTGCATGAACTTATGATAAACGTAAAAGATATCAGTATTATTAAGATGTTGGACTTGACCATAATTTCTTTGTGATTGTGTTTAGGGTCGCAATTTGCGACCTTAGAAGTTTTAAGGTTATACCGTGTGGTTTTTAGAACATATTTTAAGAATTCTCATTCTGATACAGCGTCTTAATAATACCATCAGAAAGTCCAATTTTTGGAACGATGATTTTATTGGCGCCGCTCCATTTCATGGCATTCAAATAAATTTTGGTTGCAGGTACAATTACATCGGCACGATCGGGATTTAAATCGAGTTCGGTAATCCGTTGGTCATACGACATTTGTTTTAAAAACTTATAATGCGCATTTAAGTAAATGTACGAAAGTGATTTACCGGGTAATTTTCCCGACATTTTGTAGATTTTATTGATGTTTCCACCAGACCCAATCAAGGTCATACGTTTCATGCCTTCGGTATTTTCTTTAATCCATTTTTCAATATCCCTCCACATTTCTTTTTTGTCAACCATTTTATTTAGTAACCGGACCGTTCCAATTTTAAATGATTTTGAATTGATGAGTTTGCCTTCAGAGAAAACGGTCAACTCGGTACTACCACCACCAACATCAACATATAAATAAGATTTATCTTCRTTAATTAACTCCGCTAAATCTGTAGAAAAAATAATTTCAGCTTCGGTTTTACCATCAATAATTTCAATCTTAACTTTGGATTGTTTGCAAATGTCATCGATAATTTCTTGTCCGTTGGTAGCTTCTCGCATTGCCGAAGTAGCGCAAGCACGATATTTTTCAACACCATGCACATTCATCAATAATTTAAAAGCATTCATCGCATCAATCATACGCTTTTTATTGGTTTCTGAAATTTTTCCTGTTACAAAAGTATCTGCCCCTAAACGGATAGGTACCCGAACCAAGGATGCTTTTTTTATCTGCGGATTTTCGCTGTCCTCTCTATCAATCACATTGGCGATTAATAACCTTACGGCATTGGAGCCAATATCAATTGCAGCATATTTTTTTATTTTCAAAGCGTACTATTTATTTATTTATTATCTGAAGGGAAATCACTCAAAAAAGTTTTTCCTTTTTTAATACTTTTCCAATGTTTGGTGTCGAATTTAATTCCTACAATTCCGCAAGTAGGCACATTCTGAATGAATTTATTTCCAAAGCTATTCACAAAATCATTGATGCCGTGGTTGTGACTAAAAATAATGGCAGAGTCAAAACCATTGTCTAGGGCTTTAATCTTTTTTGCCAGATATCCATCACTAAAACTATATAGAGATTTGCTAATTTTTAAATTTGTAAACGGATATTTAAACTGGTTGCTAAAAATAATGGCGGTGTGCAAAGCCCTATTGGCGCTGCTAGAAACAAAAACATCGGGACGGTCGATTTTCTCTTTCAATAATTTTGACATTAAATAAGCGTCGTTTATTCCTCGTTTTTTTAGAGGTCGGTCGCAATCATTAATGTCTTCGTATTTCCAAGATGATTTTGCGTGCCTAACAATATAGAGTGTCTTCATTGGTTGAATTGAATTTCAAATATAAAAAAATTATGGCGCTAATCGTTCTATTTTCCAATCAAAATTATCTTGTAAAGTATAACGGATTCTATCGTGCATTCTGTTAGGGCGACCTTGCCAAAATTCAATAGAAATTGGTTTTACAATATAGCCTCCCCAATGATTTGGTCTAGGGATTTCTTTATTTTTATATTTTGATTCAAAGTCTTTGAGCGATTGATCTAAAGATTCTCTAGACGATACAATTTCAGATTGGTTCGATGCCCAAGCTCCGAGTTTAGATCCGTCAGGTCGCGATTCAAAATAACCGTCAGATAAATTTTCGGCAATTTTTTCTACCATCCCTTTGATGATGACTTGGCGTTCTACTCCATGCCAAAAAAAAGACAAACATACATGCGGATTTGCAGCAATAGATTTTCCTTTTTCGCTGTTGTAGTTGGTGTAAAAGATAAATCCTTCCCAAGTGAATTTTTTTAATAGCACAACCCTATTTTTCGGATAACCATCAACTCCAATTGTAGCTATGGTCATGGCATTCGGTTCTTCTGCAGTTTCAGAAGCTTCTAATTCGTAAAACCATTTCTGGAATAATTCCATCGGATTATCAGAAACAGAATTTTCTGACAATTCACTTTTTTGATATACTTTTCRGTAGTTGCTTAGGTCTTTATCCATCTAATTAAAATTGAGTCTATCTTACAACAAAGAAACAAAAAATTGCTGTATGTTCGTTATTGAATTGTTACATTTGTCGGATGAATTTTTCTTCTAAACTTTTAGAAAATGCTGTGAATGAAGTTTCTCAACTCCCCGGAATTGGAAAGAGAACTGCGTTGAGATTAGTACTACATTTACTTAAAAGACCCAAAGAGCAAACCCACCATTTAGCAAGTGCATTGAATGAGATGGTGAACGAAATTAAGCTTTGTAAAAAGTGTCATAATATTTCTGATGTTGATATATGTGAGATTTGTGCAAGCCCAAAAAGAAATGAAGAAATACTTTGTGTTGTTGAAGATGTAAGAGATGTGATGGCAATTGAATCTACCGCACAATATAAAGGATTGTATCACGTTTTAGGGGGTAAGATTTCTCCTATTGAAGGAATTGGGCCTCATAATTTAACGATTGAAAGTTTGATTGAAACAGTAAAATCTGGAAATGTAAAAGAAGTGATTTTTGCTTTAAGCAGTACGATGGAAGGTGATACCACCAACTTTTATATTTTTAAACAGATTGAAAAATACAAGATAAAAACGTCAACAATTGCTCGTGGAATATCTGTTGGAGATGAACTAGAATATGCCGATGAGGTTACTTTAGGGAGAAGTATTATTAACCGAATCCCATTTGAAAATTCGCTATAATTTTAATGAAGTTATCTGTAATCATAGTCAATTATAATGTCCGCTATTTTTTGGAGCCATGTCTGCAATCTGTGCAAGATGCACTTGTAGATATTGATTCAGAAATTATTGTGGTTGATAATAATTCGCCAGATGATAGCTGTAAAATGGTGGAGGAAAAATTCCCTGACGTTTCGTTGATTGCAAACACGGAAAACTTTGGTTTTGCAAAAGCAAACAATCAAGGGGTTTCAAAAGCACGTGGGCAATATGTGATGATTTTAAATCCTGATACGATTGTTGAAAAAGATACGTTTACAAAAATTTTAGATTTTGCTAAAACCAGACATAACTTTGGTGCATTGGGTGTGAAATTGCTTGATGGTAAAGGCGAGTTTTTATCAGAAAGTAAACGAGGGATTCCGACACCAACCGTATCATTTTATAAATTGATTGGGTTTACAAGTAGGAATACCGGTAAGTATTATGCCAATCACCTAAATGAAAATGAAACAGGAATTATAGAAATTTTGGTAGGCGCTTTTATGTTGATGACTCGGAAGGTGTATAACGAAGTACATGGTTTTAATGAGAATTATTTTATGTATGGCGAGGACATCGATTTGAGTTATAAAATCTTAAATAAAGGATATCAAAATTATTATTTTGCTGATACTTTGACCATTCATTATAAAGGAGAAAGTACCATTAAAGATTCTTTGAGTTTACGTCATTTTCATGAAGCGATGGAGATTTTTTACAAGCAACATTTTAAGATCAATAGGGTTTATGATTTTTTTATGCGTCTGGGAATTGAGTTTTGGTATTTGCTAAAATTCTTTGGTTTAAAGAAAAAAGTAAAACCTGATGCGTTGCCAAATACTATTGTTTATTTTGGGACTAACAATCAAGTTTTTGAGAAGATAAAAAAGGTAGCCTCAAAAGTGAAATTCTTTGAATATAGCGATATCAAAAATATCAACAGGTTTAAGGCCTATATAAAGGAGAAGAAAATAAAAGAAGTTATTTTTGAYAATAATGATGTATCGTATCATCAAATTATTCATCATATTCTTGTGTTAAAAGAATTAGGGTTGACCTTTAAAATTAAACCTAAAAATTGCAAYTATTTYTTYGGMAGYAATAMYTCRGAAAGTAGAGGAGAGGTYRTSAMMTTTTAGWWWKNNNTTATTCCTWATTMMWTWWWNNTTATTYCTTMWTYYSYTTCTCTAAA
>NVSL01000077.1 GCA_002401215.1 Flavobacteriaceae bacterium
CGCGGCGCAACTCGGCCTTGATCCTACCAGCCAGCAAGCGCTGGGAAAACGGCTTGGTAATATAGTCATCCGCTCCCAAATGCAGGCCCAAAGCTTCGTCAATTTCATCGCCTTTGGAGGTTAGAAAAATCACCGGCACTTCGGAGGTTTGCCGCCATCGGCGCAGCAATTCCATGCCGTCCATCCGGGGCATTTTCACATCAAATATCGCCAGATCAGGCGGAATATCCGTCAATGCCGCCAGCGCCGTCACCCCGTCATGGTAGACGCGAACTTGATAACCCTCGCTTTCCAAAAACATCGAAACAGAGGTTAAAATATTCTCGTCATCATCAACAAGTGCAATATAGCGTAAGATTTTTTGCATTGTGCTCACACAATAAAAGAAGTGTTTTGTAATACTTTCTTTAATCCTTCTTCTAGTGAAATTAACTCTTCATTTAACAATTCTTTCATGATTGTAATGTCTGGATTTCTTCTAGTCATATCTCCATCTTCTAAAGGTGGCAGGTGTTTTATTTCAGATTTAGAATCTGTTAACTTAATAATTAATTGAGCTAAATCAAGTATTGATGTTTCAATATTATTTCCAATATTAATGGTTCTGTTTTTACCATCATTACTAAAAGCAGCTGTAACACAAGCCTTAATGTTGTTTTCCACAAAGCAAAAAGTTCGTGTTTGTGAGCCATCCCCATAAACGGTTATGTCTTGATTGTTTAATGCTGCATTAATAAATTTAGAGACAACAAAAAGTAAATACTATGATTTAAATCATCTTTTAAAAAGGTATAAAATACTGTAAATAAGGTTAATAAGCGTTTTTTTTATTTTATGTACAAAAATAATATGATACCCAATGGAATATTTGTTACATAAGTACGTAACATTTGTTACAGAAGTGAGATGAGTTTTTGTGTTAAAGATGTCAAGTTTTGATGTTTTGAAAAAAGGGAACTCACTTGGTTTTTGAATTAAATATCAGAAAATAAGTAGATTATGGTTTTGGGAGGATGAGTTATATATATAGGTGTAATTTCCTGATATTTTTTAATAAAATTTATAGTATGATATAAATCATAATTTTTTATGATTCGAGTTTATAATTTTATAATCAAATTAAAAGCGTTTTATCATGAAAAAAAGAACTCCCGTTTCAGTAATAATGACTAAAGATGTCATTACGCTTTCTCTAAATGATGATTTATTAACTGCCGAAAAACTATTTAAATCGAACCATATTCGCCATATACCTGTGGTGGTTGGTGAACGTGTTGTGGGTATGTTGAGTTTTACGGATTTATTGCGGATCAGTTTTGCAGATGCTGTTGACGAAGATGAAAAAACGGTAGATGCCGTTGTCTATAATATGTTTACAATTGAGCAGGTGATGGCTAAAAATTTAGTGAGTGTAACGTCAGATACCTTGATTAAAGAAGTTGCAGAAGTTTTGTCAAAAAAAGAATTTCATGCACTACCAGTAATTGATGATGATAAGTTGGTTGGGATTGTTACCACCACAGATTTAATCAATTATTTGATTGCACAGTTTTAAAATATTGATGAAGCAGTTTCTGTCGTAAATTTTTCTAAGAAATTCATTCCTTTAAAAGAATTTCCTTTTGCATTTAATTTCGGGCTCCAAACTGTAATCACATAATTGTTTGGGTGAATAGCAACGATACCACCACCTACGCCACTCTTTCCGGGTAGCCCAACTCTAAATGCAAACTCCCCAGCTTCGTCATATAAGCCGCAAGTTAATATGGTAGCATTGATTCTTTTTGAAATACGGGCAGTAATAATTTGCTCATTATTATGTAGTAATTTTCCGCCATTTGCAAAAATCAAAAAAGCATTTGAGAGTTCTAAACAGGTCATTTCTAAAGAGCACATGTGGTAATATAAATCCAACACTTCATCAACATTATTGTTAATATTATTGAAAGATTTCATCAAATTTACATGGGCAGCATTTTTGAATCCATGTTTGGTTTCTGACTGCATTACCTCTAAATTATAATTGATATTTTTATTGTTTGCCAATTTTTGTACAAACTGAAGCAACTCTTTTTTAGGGTTTTCTAATTCTGAAATCAATACATCACACACCACCAAAGCACCAGAATTTATCAACGGATTTCTGGGAATTCCTTTCTCAAATTCTAATTGTACCAAAGAATTAAACGGATCTCCCGATGGCTCAACATCAACGCGATTCCATAATTTGGTGCCAATTAATTTTAGTGCTAAAGTGAGTCCGAAAACTTTCGAAATACTCTGAATAGAAAATTTTTCTTCAAAATTACCTTCTCCAAAACATTCGTTTGTGATGGTGCATAAGCTCACTCCGAATTTAGTTGAATCCACCTTTTTTAAAGCAGGAATATAAGATGCAACCACACCTTCATCAGGAATAGTATTTACATCGTGGTGTAATTTTTCTATTATTTTTTGATAATTCATAAGTCAAAATTAAAGGAGCAATAGTACATTTTAAATATTAGAAAACAAATAGATTTTATCAGACATCAAATTTTAATAGTCAGAACGATAAATATTCACATTAAGTTGTATGTTCGCATCATAGATTGTGCAATAAAAACTTGCAAATAGGTTTGGGTAAAATAGCAACCATATTAAAAGATAAATCACAAGAACAATTATGGCGATTGTTTATTGAAGGAGATATGCATGCTTTTAACTTGATTTATAGCACTCACTACCAAATGCTGCATAATTTCGGGCTCAAATTTTTATCAACTGCCGAAATTGAAGATGCTATTCACGATACTTTCCTAAACTTATTAAGCTACAAAAAATCTCTAAAAGAGGTAAATAATGTAAAAGCTTATTTGTTTAAATGTTTGCGAAATCAAATTTTTAAAATTAAAAAAAGCAACAAGCTAGAATTTAGTTTGATTGAGGGCACCATACAAAGTGACGATGAAACCAACGACAAAGAAAAAGCCTTGGTTGAGTTAAAAAAAATCATCCTAGAATTAAGTCCAAGAGAGCGCGAGATTGTTTATTTAAAATATTTTCAAAGTTTTAATAATAAAGAAATTGCAGAGCTGTTAGATATTAAATATCAAACAGTTCGTAATATTTTGGCAAATGCCATTATAAAATTACGAGCTTTGGGCGACGATATCATCCCCTTACTATTTCTGCTTTTTAAATAAATAGTTATGTTTTTTATAGTACAATTTTAATTTTTGCACTCCTGTCTAAAGACAGTCTTAATCAAATTTTATGAAACAAATATTTAAAGTATTGGTTGTTTTGATTTTTATCAGCAATCAATTCAACACCCAAGCCCAAAATTATTATTACGAATCGTATCAACCTTTTGATACGAATATTCCAACTCCCGAAGAATTTTTAGAATACCCAATTGGCGATTATCACACCCGTCACGATTTGGTGGTTGCCTATTTTTATAAGTTGGCAGAAGTATCTGATAGAGCTACAATCACTGTTTATGGTAGGTCTAACGAAAATCGTAAACTAATTATGTTTACAGTAACAACCTCTGAAAATCATGGAAACTTAAATGGTTACAAAGAAAAACATGAGAAAATTGTTGAAGGTACTCACAATATTACTGACTTTTCTGACCTCCCAATTTTTATTAACTTAGGATACGGAGTGCATGGAAACGAGCCATCGAGCACCGAAGCGGCGATGTTAACTGCCTATACTTTGGTAGCTTCTAAAAGTGAGAAAGTGCAAAAATATTTAAAAGAAGCTGTTATTTTTATTGACCCAACCATCAACCCAGATGGACGTGATCGCTTTACAAATTGGGTGAATGTTTTTAAAGGTTCTCCTGTAATTTCTGATTCGTATGATATTGAGCATAATGAGGGTTGGCCACGAGGAAGAACAAATCATTATTGGTTCGATTTAAACCGAGATTGGTTATTAGCGGTGCAACCAGAAAGCAATGCAAAACTAAAATGGTTTCACGAATGGCACCCAAATGTTGTGACAGATTTCCATGAAATGGGAACGAGCAGCACTTACTTTTTTGAACCAAAACAATTATCGGCTTCCTTAACTCCAATTACACCAGAAGAAAATTATACAACGCTTAATGATTTATTTGCTGAACAATATTCTAAAGATTTAGACGCAATTGGCTCTTTGTATTTTACAAGTGAAAAATATGATGCTACTTATCCTGGGTATGGTTCTACCTATGCAGATTTACATGGGTCTCTGGCTTTGTTGTTTGAGCAAGCGAGCGCTAGAGGACACCTGCAAGAAACCCCAACTGGTGAAATGAGTTTTGCATTTACAATTAAAAATCAATTTGTGTCAAGCTTTTCAACAATCGTTGCAGGGATCAAAAATAAGGATGTGTTATATGATTATCAGCAACGATTTTATTTAGAATCAAAAAAGAAAGCAGCAGCGGGAAGTGTAAAAGGATATGTTTTTGGTGATAATTTTGACAAGAATAGAACCAAAGCATTTATCGATTTGTTGCTGAAACATCAGATTGAAGCTTACCCAATTAATGATAAAATCACCATTAACAATAAAACGTTTAATAAGGAATCTGGATATTTCGTTCCGACTGAACAAGATAATCATTATATGGTACAAACCATGTTTGAGACTTATAATAAATATCGCGATAGTGTTTATTATGATGCCTCTGCTTGGTCTTTGGTGAACTTTTATAATATGAATTATGAAGAAGTGAAAAAAGCACCGGCACATGCTGATGTGATTTCTGCTGATTTAAATAGTATCAAAATCAACAGTTTACAAAAAAGTAATTATGCCTATGTAATTTCTTGGGATGATTATTACGCACCAGCATTGTTGTATCAATTGCAAAAAAACAATGTGATTGTAAAAGTTGCGACCAAAGAATTTACCGTTGCTACAAACGGTAAAAACGAATCTTTTGATAGAGGGTCGCTTTTAATTTCTGTGGGAATTCAAAACCAATCTGCATCAGAAATATTTGAGATTGTAAAAACGGTGAGCACCGAATTTAATATTCAGGCGTATCCAGTTGCCACCGGAATTAGTGTCCGCGGAATTGATTTAGGAAGTTCTAACTTTAAAGCAGTAAAACAACCAAAAGTGATGATGGTTGTTGAAGGTGGCGTATCGTCTTACGAAGCTGGTGAAGTTTGGCATTTGTTTGAACAACGTATGAAAATGCCGATAACTAAAATTCCGGAACGCATTTTATACCGAGCAGATTTAAGTAGGTACAACACCATTATTTTAGTGTCTGGGAGTTATTCTTTGTTAACAGAAGCTACCAGAAACAAATTAAAAGATTGGGTTTCTAAGGGTAATACTTTGATTACTTCTAGAACTGCGAGTTCATGGGTAATCAGAAATAAAATAGTAAATGAAGCTTTAATTACTTCTAAAAAAGATTCATCTAAAACACGTTTAAACTACGGAGAATCTAGAGAACATATTGGAAGAAACAGTATTGGAGGTGCTATTTTCGAAGTTGATTTAGACATCACACACCCTATTGGTTATGGCTATCACAAACGCACATTACCCGTTTATAAAAATAACAGGGTTTGGTTGGCGCCGAGTAAAAATAATTTTTCTACCGTTGCAAAATATACCGAACATCCGCATATTGATGGGTATGTGACCCAAGAAAATTTAGACAAGTATATGAGCAAATCGGCTTCGATTATTGTGAGCAGAATTGGCAAAGGGCGTGTGGTGTTGTTTGCAGACAATCCTAATTTTAGAGGTGCTTGGTATGGAACTAATAAATTATTTATGAATGCGATCTTTTTCGGGCAATTTGTAAGAGTGCCTTAAAACTATAAATTATCCTACAAGGTCTATTAGACCTTGTAGGTATTTAATTACACTCTTGTTTTTTTTGAAATACTATTGCTGATTCATGAATCCATACCTACAAAGTTTTTGAAATCTTGCAGAAAGATCAGTCGAGGTTTCTAGATTTAACAGGTTTTTGAAACCTGTTAGGCCTAAAAAAAAACAATCATTTTTAAAAGCGTAATCATCTTATAAAAAGAAGGTTGCGCTTTTTTAATTTGACTTAACAAAAAAATAATCAAAATTTATTCTTTTTAGCATAGTACAATTTCCTTTTTTCTACTCTTCACTAATAAATAAGCGAACTAGAGTTATGTCTAAAAAGGAACTAATAAACGAATTACTAATCAACGATAAATTTATTGCGTGGGTCTCATCGGATAAAAAATCATTCAATGCTGAATGGGTTTCTTATCAAAATGAATTAGATGCGGTATCTAAAATCGCATTTGACAAAGCCGTAAGCATTCTTCAAAAATTGAACATGCTACATATTGATGATTCAGCTGAAAATAAGTCACCAGAATTTATTCAAGCGCAATACATCAACTTGTTAGAAGTGTCTAGCGTACAAAAATCACCAACTAAAGTGGTGGCATTAAAATCATTCTACAAATATGTAGCAGCAGTTGTTATTGTTTTTGCAATCGCAGCGAGCGCCTTCTTTTTTATAGGTRSMGRMRRYRYTKYYKRMWMWCMKYTRSCRWWAKYWRMRKYKAWKRYTYMTRRYRWTKKSAYKSMKTSRSWRWYWGWWGAKYAKKWTAAAATTACTGATGAAACCAACCAAAAATGGTTGTCAGAAAATGGAGTGTTTGTAAATATTGATGGCAATCAAATTAGTTTTACGGCTTCTGACAAAATTAAAACAGATACTTATAACAGTTTTAAAATTGTGATTCCGAACGGGAAAAACTACGAATTAAAATTAATTGACGGCACCGAAGTAGAGTTAAATGCTAACACTACCTTCACTTTTAACAATGCAACAACTACTAACGAAAGAAATGTGGCCTTAGTTGGAGAAGCGTTTTTTGATGTAGCTAAAGATAAAAATCGTCCTTTTAGAGTGCAATCTTCAGATATGTTGGTAGAGGTTTTAGGAACGGAGTTTAATATTTCTAATTACCAGGATCAGGAATATACCAGTACAACATTGGTTGAAGGATCTATTAAAGTTTCGAATCCGCAGAATGAAAGTCAGATAATAAAACCAGGATATCAAGCAAAACTATATCGCAATCAAAATGCAATAAATGTAGATGTTGCAAACGTGCAAACGATTACTGCTTGGACTACAGGCAGAATGATTTTTACCAATGAAAAACTCGAAAATTTACTCCCAAAATTAAGCCAATGGTTTGATATAACATTTAAAATTGAAGGAGAACCAATTAAGAATTTTGAATTTACAGGAACCTTAAAAAGGGATAATGACCTCAACCATTTCTTACAAATGTTAGAATATACCGGGGGTATTAAATACACAATCGAAAACAACCAAGTGACACTATCTAAATAATTAACTAGAATCAATTAACCCGTTTTGGATTAGAAATAAGCCGAATCAATTAACTAAATTACGAATGAAGGAACATTTAAAAATGTATTTAAAAAAATGGTGGAGTAAGAGTTTACTCACACTCATTTTATCTTTTTGCATTTCTTTCTCTTATGCTGTCGTCCCAATGAACGATGAGGCTGCGGTAGAGCAAAATCAAAAAGAAGCGATTACTATTAATGACGAACTATCAATAAAAGAACTTTTTAAGTTGATAGAAAATCAAACGAATTACAGTTTTTTTTACAATAGTAATTTAAAAGAATTAGCTACTAAAGTAGCAATCAATCTTTCTAATGCTACTGTTGATGAAATTCTAAATGAAGCTTTTATAGGTTTAAATATCGAATATGCTATCCAAGATAATGATATCCTTATTAGACAAAAAGAAGCTGTAAAGCAACAACAAACGAAGACTATTGGCGGTGTTGTTTATGACGACTTAGGATTGACTTTACCAGGAGTCAATATTCAAATTGTTGGAAGCAAAGAAGGTGGAACAACAGATTTTGATGGTGTGTTTTTATTAGAGGTTTCTAATGATGATAGCTTGGTATTTTCGTTTATCGGGTTTGAAAGTCAAACTATAAAAGTTGCAGGTAAAACTCAATTCGAAATTACTTTGGTTCCTGATAACAATGTTTTAGATGAGGTAATTATTGCGGGTGTTGCAGCAGGAACTTCACGTAAAAAAATGTCAGTTTCGGTTGCTAGATTAAATGAAGATGATTTAAACAAGGTGCCACAAACATCAGTTTCATCAGCATTACAAGGAAAAATAGCAGGGGTTACTACTACTTCATTAAGTGGTTCTCCAGGATCTGCCAATGCAATTGTATTGCGTGGAGCTACAAATATAACAGGTAGTAACAGTCCATTAATTATTATTGATGGTGTGATTATGCAAGGTTCATTAGCCGATATTAATGTAGATGATGTTGCCAATATGGAGGTTGTAAAAGGTGCTGCAGCATCTTCACTTTACGGATCTCTTGCAGCAAATGGTGTTATTATCGTTACTTCAAAAAGAGGGTCGAAAAATAAAGACGGCAAAATTGCAGTTACTGTTAGAAGTGAATCTGGAATACAAGAAGTAGCACAATATTTAGAGCTTTCTAGATCGCATCAATATTATTTATCACCAGAGTGGCTAGATACAGATACTTATACTAAATACTATTTTGTTGATTATCCTGCAGATTATGTTTCTGGTTGGGATCCTAGAATTAATGGAAGTAGAATTGTAAAACCAAACCGATATCAAGATTTACCTTTTCGTGTAAATAGAAATTTACAGGAAGAAATGTTTACAAGCGGTTTGTACTCTACCAACTTTGTAAGTGTTTCTAAAAGAATCAATACTACCAATGTATATGTTTCTTTTGAAAACAATACAAGTCAAGGGGTGGTTATAGAAACTGGTGGTTACAAACGCCAAAGTGTACGTTTAAATTTAGATTTTGATATTACAGAAAAATTAAGATTCTCTACAAGTAATAATTACATCCGTACATCAAATGATTTCTTAGGAGGCGGTACAGCAGCATTTTTCGAAGTGTTGATGACCGAGCCAGATGTAGATTTATTTGCTGATAATGTTGATGGTCAAAAATATAATTTCTATCCAAATAATTGGAACACACAATTTGCAAATCCTATTTATGATTTGTGGAAAAAAGAAAGCACCTCAAACAAATCTAGATTGATGAGTGCTTTTGACTTAAAATATAAAACCAATGATTGGTTAAATTTTGAATTGAATTATGCCATCGAAATTCAAGATTACAAATCAATGAACTATACGCCAAGTGGAACCATTGTAGATTTGCAACCAAACTACATAGACCCAAATGCAAATAGCCCAATTGTAGATCCAAACTATCCAATTACTCCGCAATATTCTGGAGGTGGATTGTCTAAATACGATTCTCAAATTTTCAATCAAACATTTAGAGCTACAGCAAACTTTAAAGAAAGCTGGGGCGATTTAGACTTTAACGGAAAGTTGAGCTTTTTATCTGAAGATTATCATTTCGAAAGTTTATCAGCAACAGGTACAAACTTTACCTTACCCGGTATCCCTTCATTAAAATATTTTAAGAAAGAAGATATTGATGCAAATGATTTTGTTTCAGWCRCAAAAGCATTGAACTATTTTGCAATCGCATCATTTGTATATAAAGACCGTTATATTCTTGACGGATTATTTAGAGTTGATGGTTCTTCTAGGTTTGGTTCTGAAGAAAGATGGAATAGTTATTACAGAGTTTCAGCAGCATATCGTATTACAAAAGATGTTGAGATTCCGGGAGTACAAGAATTAAAAATTAGAGCAGCTTATGGTACTGCTGGTTTAAGACCAGGGTTTTCTGCACAATATGAAACATTTAATGTAAATGATGGTGTCTTTACAAAAGGAACTTTAGGAAATAATTACTTAAAACCATCGCGCTCTAACGAGCTTGAAGTTGGTTTAGAAATTAATTTCTTAAACAGATTTAGATTAGAAACTACCTACTCTAACACCAAAGTTACCGATCAATATTTATTAGCTCCACTACCTTCATGGTCTGGTGGATATCGTAATCAATGGCAAAATGCAGGAGAGTTACAGAGCGATACTTTTGAAGCGATGTTAAATGCAAACATTGTAAAAAGCGGAGACTTTAGATGGGACATGACTTTGACTTTTGACAGAACAAGACAAAAGATTACAAAACTAAGTATTCCGGAATACAGAACAGGACCTAGAGGTGCATTTAAAATTCGTGAAGGAGAAGTTTATGGCGGTATGTATGGATCTGATTTTGTTAGAACATTAAATCAAATGGAACAACAATTACCAAGCGGTAGTGATATTGCAGATTACTCGGTAAACAGAGATGGTGTGGTTGTTTTAACAAGTGATATTGGGAGTATGAATGAAAAACCATTCATTCTTTTAGATGAAAATGGAGCAGAAGCAAATGTAAAAATTGGAGATATCAATCCAGATTTCAGATTGGGATTAAACACCAACTTTAGTTATAAAGGAATTTCACTTTACATGTTGTGGAGCTGGAAACAAGGTGGAGATATTTACAACGGAACAGGTCAGTATTTAATGAGAGACAATCGAAATAAAATGGTTGATCAAATTAATAACGCACCAGGAGATAAGAAAACGGTTGACTATTACCAAGCATTGTATGATGCACAAGCATTGAATGGGTTTTGGGTAGAAGACGCCTCTTTTGTTAAGTTAAGAGARMTKWCTAKRWNANTTACAMWMKYGGYWWAKWYARAWWASGRWAARCAGNTAAAWKGMYARMRSAAWWYRRWRWSRRMGKKWTYGSWMSWMRCRYWKTWACATTTACTAACTATACTGGTTATGACCCAGAAGCAGGATCAAACGGATTTATTTTCGATGATTTCG
>NVSL01000078.1 GCA_002401215.1 Flavobacteriaceae bacterium
TGAAAATAAAGTTGTTGCCCCTCAAAAAGAAACCATCACTTTTGATGATTTCACAAAACTAGATATCCGTATCGGAACAATTATCGAAGCCGAAAAAGTGGCTAAAACCAAGAAGCTTTTAAAACTAAAAGTTGATGTTGGTTTGGATACAAGAACCATTGTTAGCGGAATTGCAGAAAGCTTTAAACCCGAAGATATCATTGGGCAAAGGGTAAGTGTGTTGGTGAATTTAGCGCCAAGAGTTTTACGAGGAGTAGAAAGTCAAGGGATGATTTTAATGACCGATACTACCGATGGGAAACTCGCTTTTATTGAACCAGAAAAAGAGGTGAAAAATGGAGAAAGCGTAAGTTAGAATATCAGGTGTTAACAAATTCTCTTTTTATAAAAAATAAATCATGAAAAAATTCTTCTTAATTACATTTATCTTTACATTTTCTTTGGGCTGTAAGGCGCAAAATCATCATCATGGAAAAGAACTTATCACAAAAACAGGAAAGAAAATTGTGGTTACCGAAACACATTCTGACAGCGAAAGTATGACGAGTTTAACTATACAAACCAACGGATTAGAAAATGATGATAGCTTTGTTTTAAAAGATATTGACCCGGTTAAATTCATGCAACTTGCAGATTTAGATCAAAATGGTTTTGAAGAAATCTACATCATCACCCAAGCTGTGGGATCGGGGAGTTATCAAAATATAATTGGATATGCATCTAATAACGATAAGAGTTTTACACCTATTTATTTTCCAGAGTTAACTGATACCGATTTTGATAAAGGCGGATTATTTGAAGGCTATATGGGACATGATTCCTTTTTTATTCAAAAAGATAAATTGGTTCGAAAATTTCCTATTTACCTTGAAAATGACACCAACAATAATCCAACAGGAGGCGAAAAAGAAATTTCTTATTTATTAAAACAAGGCGAAGCGAGTTGGCAATTGCAAGTGCAAAAAACCTATAATGAAAAAGTACTAATTGTTAGAGATTGCTCTGGTACTTATATCCGAATGAATGAATGGGATTACAAAGTTTGTAACGACACAACTCTAGTTAATATTAAAAACGATGCTTTTGCAAAAATTTCTTTTATAGATATAAACAAATGTAAACTTCCAGAAAAGGTTGCTGTTTGTATGCTATATCATGAACATGTTGGAGCAGTAAAAATATTAGAAATTCATTGATATGAAAACTTCTAAAAAACGAAGATTTCTATTTTTAATTGCTCTTTGGCTCGCCTATTTTATCTGGGAATATTTTGTACAGCAATGGAGTAAAACAGAATCGACTCCTATTATAAGAGTCGATTTAATTATTATCATTCCGCTGCTACTAATTGCAACAAGCGTGATTTTTTACAAAAATTATAAGGATAAATAATAATCCTGTTTTTACACTCAAAAATTTCTCAAGCAGTTTTCAACTAGAGCTACGCTTTTCTAATTTCCACCGCCTTGGCTTTTGCTTCTTCGTTGCGTTCAATTTTATGCTCAGGGCGTGTCCATCTAGGTTTTTCCCCTTGCGATTGATATTCAGAATCTACCGCTTCAACTGTTTGTGGTTGCACCATTTTTGTAAATGGTTTTTGAGGTGTCATCCCTAACAAATCAAACATTTTCATGTCTTCATTTACATCTGGGTTTGGAGTTGTTAATAACTTATCTCCCGCAAAAATGGAGTTCGCACCTGCAAAGAAACACATCGCTTGTCCTTCTCTACTCATCTCTTTTCTACCTGCGGATAATCGTACTTGCGTTTCTGGCATTACGATTCTGGTCGTTGCAACCATACGAATCATTTCCCAAATTTCGACTGGTTTTTCATCCTCCATCGGAGTCCCCTCAACAGCAACCAACGCATTAATTGGCGTAGATTCTGGTTGTGGATTTAATGTTGACAACGCCACTAACATTCCTGCTCTGTCCTCAATATTTTCTCCCATGCCGATGATTCCTCCAGAACAAACTGTCACATTTGTTTTTCTGACATTCTCAATCGTATCTAATCTATCTTGATATCCTCTTGTAGAAATCACTTCCTTATAATATTCTTCTGACGAATCTAAATTGTGATTGTAAGCATACAAACCAGCTTCCGCTAAACGTTTTGCTTGATTTTCGGTAATCATWCCYAAYGTACAGCAMACTTCCATATCSARYTTGTTGATGCCGCGTACCATTTCTAGCACTTCATCAAACTCAGGACCATCCTTCACATTTCTCCAAGCAGCGCCCATACAAACTCTAGAACTTCCACTTTCTTTAGCTCTCAAAGCCTCCGCTTTTACTTGGTCAACAGACATTAAATCATTGCCTTCTATATTGGTGTGATAACGTGCCGCCTGCGGACAATAGCCACAGTCTTCAGAGCATCCACCCGTTTTTATAGATAGCAAAGTAGAAACCTGAACCACATTTGGATCGTGGTTTTCTCTGTGGATTGTTGCCGCGTCATACAGCAATTCCATCATCGGTTTGTTATATATTTCAAGAATTTCTTCTTTGGTCCAGTTATGTTTAGTCTTGGTCATAAGATCAAATTTGATAGGGCAAAAATACTAAAAATACAATTGTCATTCTGAGCTTGTGGAAGAATCTTTTCTTTAAGAATTAATAGGGCTTGTCAACAAAATAGAAACAGCATTTCCACCAAACCCAACGGCATTTACCAATATTTTTTTTATTTTTTTTGGATGAGCTTGATTCTCTAAAAACGGAATTCCGATAAACTGCTGATGCCGTAATATTAAGGTTGCAAGTTCTAAACTCAAGGCTCCTGAAGCACCGAAAGTATGTCCAATTTTCCATTTGTTAGAAGTGACAGCAGGCAAGTTATCACCAAATATTTTTTTGATAGCGTTGTATTCAGAACTGTCTCCTTTTAAAGTTCCAGGAGCGTGCATTACAATCACATCAACTTCTGAAATATCAATATCTTTTGTTGCCATTTCCATCGATTTTTGGAAACAGTCAGCATCCTCAGAAATAGAAATATTGTGTTCTAAAATTTCAGTAGCATATCCGATTCCCTCAATAATAGCAATTGCATTTTTTGTAATTCCTTTTTCTAAACAGATGGCAGCTGCACCTTCTCCAAGAATCATGGTGTTTTTCTTTTTTGAAAAGTCTAGAGTTTTACAGGGAAACCCTTCGACAAGCTTAGGATGACAAGGAGCATAAATCTTTAGCGCTTTCATTTGAGCGATGGTGAAATCTGTTAGTGGAGCTTCACTACCGCCTACCAAAAACTTTTCGCTCATTCCAGAATTTATCCACGCAATTCCATTTAACATCGCATGCAGCGCAGTTGAACAAGTAATTGAATGACTAATTGTTGGCCCTGATGTTTGCAAATCATGTGCAATCCAAGATGAAATATTTCCTAAGGTGGTTGTTGGTGACGCGAGTGGCATTGTCTTTTTTCTATCCAAAAAATCTTTGTGATATTTTTCGAACAACTCTGTTGCCCCACGAGAAGACCCGATGTTGATTCCGAAATCACCCGACTTCCAATTTGCTTTTTCAATTGCTTTTCTAGAAGCGTACATCGCCATTAAAACGGACTTGTCTAAATCGTTGTAATGCTTATCAGACTTTCTAAGTTTTTCTATTTCTTTAGAATCATCATCAGATAAAGTGGCTACAAAAGCAGCTTCATCATTAAAATCTTTTATCGAAAAACAATGTTGCTTATTTAAATAATTTTTCCAAATAGAAGTAGAATTCCTTCCCAATGAAGAAATCGACGCAATCGAAGTAATTGAAATAGGATGTTGCACTAAAGTTTGTATTTTTAGCAAAAGTAATGTCTAGTTTTTAATCGGGTCTGATTTATATCATAAAAGTTAATTGTATTCTTACTTTTGATTTTGTTGAAGGAATTCTGTTTTAAAACACGGAACGTCAGTTCGTATGAATTTCTTGGTAAAGAAATTATTATCGAGAACAGTTTAAAGAAAACTTCTCGATATATTTTACTTAAGCTACGGCTTAATTAAAACACTCGAAGAGACGTAGAAAAAAGAAAATTATGGAAAAAGAAAAAAGTTGGTTTAGCAGAAATTGGGTTTGGGCAGTTCCGGGTTGTGGATGTGTTGGAGTTATTCTATTTGTTGTGTTCGGATTGGGTGCTGCATTTTTTGGACTCAAAAACTTTGTAACAAATTCTACTCCCTATGAATATGCTGTTGAACAAGCAGTAAATAATCCTGAAGTAATTCAGATTTTAGGAGATCCTGTAGAAACGGATGGAATGATGAGCGGGAATGTTTCCATCCAAAATGAAAGTGGAAATGCAAATTTCACCGTACCGTTAAAAGGAGCAAATGGCTTTGGAACTTTGGTCGTAGTTGCCGAACGATTTGATGGAAAATGGGTGTATGAAGATTTGTATGTGGATGTACATGAGACGCTAGAGCGAGTTGATTTGTTAGATCAAATTATAAGGAAAATTGATTCGTTAAAACCTTAGAAGGGGCTTGAAAAGGATTTAACCGCTATACTTGACTTTCTCCTAAAAACACACGTACAAAAACACTAAATTTAATTGTATGATTCTCTTTTAATATTCGCAATTCGCGATTCGCGAATTAATATATTTTAATTATCTTTGTCACCACAAAACAGCAAGAGATGAAAAAACACAACGGCATGCGCCCACACGATATCGTTATTTTATTAAAAATTGCGGCAAAGGGCAAGCAAACTTGGTTAATGAAAGACTTATCGTATGAGTTAAGTATCAGCGCCAGTGAAGTAAGTGAAAGTATCAACCGTTCTGTTATTGCTGGTTTACTATCCTATGATAAAAAGAATTTATTAAAACTCAATTTACTTGATTTTTTAATTTATGGTTTACGCTACGTTTATCCCGAGCAACCTGGTGCATTAGTTCGTGGTGTGGCAACCGCTCATTCTGCTCCACCACTCAGTAAAGTAATTATAAGTCAAGAACCTTATGTTTGGCCCTATGGTCATGGAAAAATTCGTGGTCAAGCGATTACTCCTTTACATCCAAAAGTGCCAGAAGCTGCTTTAAAAGATGAAAATTTTTACATCCTTATGGCGTTGCTAGATACATTACGTGTGGGTAAAGCACGAGAAAAAGAATTGGCCATTAAAGAACTCAGACAACGCTTATAGAATGGAAAATAGAGTTATCAATTTAGCCGCAGTAGCAGAAGTTGCGGAGGCACTCAAAACCTACAATAATAAAATGGTGTTTGTTGGTGGTGCTGTGGTCAGTTTATACACAGATGATGCTGCAGCAGGCGAGATTCGCCCTACGGGAGATGTTGATATGACGCTAAACGTAATTAATTTGAGCGATTGGGCTACTATCCAAGAAGACTTAGGTCAATTAGGTTTTCATCCCGACCCTTTTGGCCATGCCATTTGTAGTTACAAATACAAAGATATTCCCGTAGATATTATGGCATCAGAAGATGGTCCGCTTGGACCTGCAAACCGTTGGTATAAAATAGGATTTAACGATTTGTGGAAAGTAAAAGCTAAAACACAAGAAATAAGTATTTTAAAAGCACCTTGTTATTTGGCTACCAAATTTGAGGCCTTTAGCAGTAGAGGAAAAGACTACCGCACTAGTCATGATATGGAAGATATAATTTACATTTTAGACAATAGAATTGACATTGTATCAGAAATAGAAAATTCTCCGAAAGAAATTAAAGGATTTATTCAATCCGAATTAAAAAAGATGGTCGATCAATCGTTAATAAATGAAGTGTTAGAAGCACACATCCACCCATTAGTAATTGACCAAAGACATCCRATAGTAATGTCAAAAATCACTCAAATTATTTATCAATAGATATTTTAACAAAAAAAATAGCGTAGAAAATGAATTGACCGATGAAGTAATTTATAAGTTACACGCTATCTTGATTTTAGTAAATCAAACGGCATGATGAATGGCAATGTTTCCATCCAAAATAAAAGTGGAAATGCAAATTTCAGRGTTCTGCTAAAAGGAGCAAATGGCTTTGGAACTTTGGTCGTAGTTGCCGAACGGTTTGATGGAAAATGGGTGTATGAAGATTTGTATGTGGAAATAAATGAGACGCAAGAGCGAATTAATTTGTTGAATTAGATTATGGAGGGAATTTAAAACACCCAGGTTAATCCTCCCTCGAGGGAGGAGTCATATTCTTAAACTTTCTAGAAAGTATTTTGGACTACCTAACAAATTAGAAGGGATTTAATTTCGTCTTTGCTATTCGCTGCAACTGAAAAGCAATCTACTTCTCGATACAAATTTCACTCATTTCAATCGTAAAATTTACTCGAAGTGACGGTAGAAATTAAAGAGTATCTAGCAATACCTCAATCRAATTATAAATTTTTTCTAATTCTTTATCGGTAATTACAAAAGGGGCAAGGATGTAAATTGTGTTTCCTAAAGGGCGTAAAAAGATTCCATCATCCATAAAATGGTTGAAAATTTTATCTCTTAAATTACCATAGCGCTCCATTTTAATATTCAAATCTAAGGCAAAAAT
The DNA here is from genome assembly GCA_002401215.1 of Flavobacteriaceae bacterium. Lineage (GTDB taxonomy): Bacteria > Bacteroidota > Bacteroidia > Flavobacteriales > Flavobacteriaceae > Urechidicola. The sequence continues at coordinate 6,530 of NVSL01000078.1, forward strand.
GATTCCTAGTTGTCGCGTAGATTTTACTTTTGGATGGGTTTTAATTCGAGCATTAAACTGCTGATGCAATTTTGAAACTCGCACAATATCATTTTGTATTTCTTCGGTCTGTAATAATTCCATACTCGCCAAAGCAGCGGTACAGGTCAMMRRMWWYGCWKAKTWKRWWTSWSMRWKWRWWRWYYCTWTKSYTAATTCATCATCATAAAAAGCATCGTATATTTTTTGAGTACAGGTTGTGAGTGCCATGGGTGCAATACCACCTGTCAAGGACTTTGACAAACAGATGATATCGGGTTTGTTTTCTAAATAATCTGAGGCAAAGTTTTTTCCTGTTTTCCCAAAACCCGTCATCACCTCATCGGCGATTGTGACCACTCCAAATGAATGGGCGATAGCGATTAATTCATCTAACAATTTAGCGTCATACATAAACATAGCAGATGCCCCTTGCACCAAAGGTTCAAAAATAAAAGCAGCAATTTTTTCGGTTTCTAATAATTGTTTGAATTGTTTTTTTACCGCTTCAAAATTATCTGTATTCGGAACTGAAATTCGAGCGACATCAATAAAAAATTCTTCGAAAGGACCGTTATAAACCGACAATCCAGAAACGGACATCGCGCCAAAAGTATCGCCGTGAAACCCACCTTCGAGGGCAACAATTTTTCCTCTTTTATCACCTTGATTAAAATGATATTGCAATGCCATTTTTATGGCAACATCCACAGAGGTAGAACCATTGTCTGAAAAGAATATCTTTTGTTGATTTTTAGGTAGAATTTGCATCAATGCTTCGGACAATTCCACAGCAGGTTTATGGGTAAATCCGCTAAACACCACTTGGTCTAATTGGTCTAATTGAATTTTGATTCTATCGGTAATATAAGGGTTGCAATGCCCGTACATGCAGGTGTACCAAGATGCGATTCCGTCTATATATTCTTTTCCGTTTTCATCTGTGAGTACACATCCTTTTGCTTTGGAAATTGCCAAATGGTTGGGGTGTAATTTGTGCTGTGTCAATGGATGCCACAGGTGTTTTTTATCTCGTTCTTGTAGGTTCATGCTTACTTATTTATACAGCATTTTTTATATTTCTTTCCGCTACCACAAGGGCATGGTTCGTTTCTTCCTGTTTTTTTATCTGCAATAAAAGGAACTATTGATGGCGGGAAATAAAAATCTTCTTCTTCTTCTTCTTCAAATAAATCTTCATCACTAAATTTTCCAAACTCATTGATGCGATTGTATTTTTGTGAAAGCGTACAATCAAAAGAGAAGAAATCATTTGTTGAATCACTAAAAATTTCTTCTTTTACAGATTCATAATCCCCACAAATCCAATAACCAACAATATTAAGATTAAACATTTGCTCTATTTTTGGCAATAATGTTTTTGCCCTCAAATCGATTAAATCACTTATAAAAAATCCATAAAAATCTGTATCTACGAGCCCCTCATCTTTATTATTATCTATATAGTATGAGAGTAGATTATCACAAAAAGAGGTGATTTGAAACTCTCTTTCTGGGTTGTAACTTGCAATAGCAATTGTTGCTTCTGCAACAACACTTTTAACATAACAATAAATATTTGGTTCTTTTAAAAAATTCAGAATAACAGGTAATTGCTCTTTTGCTAATTCATGAATTACATACCCTAAGTTTTCTTGAACTAAATCACCAAACCAAAACTCAAAATATTCTTCGTCTTGCCTCACTATACTTAAGACACTTTCTAAGGTTTTAGGGTTTTTGAGTTCAGACAGAAGAATTAAAGCATGGGTTAAAAAACTAAAATTTTCTTCTTTCCAGCCATCTATTTCTACGTTATCGTTATAATGATCAAATCGAACAATACTATCATTAATAATAGCTGTTAAATCTTCTGATAATTTTTCAGGATCTAATGCTAATAATTCATCTACTAACTCTGTTGATATATCTGTACCATTAGTATATAAATAATTGATTTGCTTTGGAAAATGAAATATAGGAGGTTTTGTTGTCTGGATGCTCGCTTTTAAATTTGGGACCGAAACCTCTATCATTTCTTCCCATTGTTTTGTAAAAAAATCTGGTGCTCCGCTTAACTTATGTGCCATTATCAAATTAAATGCTTGTTGTGTTTTTGGATTTTCAGGATCAACCTCTATCATAATATCTAAACGAATTTGAGCTTGTTCTAAATCATCAATCCCTAAAAAATAATTGATAGCTGTAGCATTAAAACTTATGACCTCATCTATATGAAATTCGTCTCGATCTGGATAGAGCTCACTAATTTCCATCATTTCTCCCATTACTTCTAGCACTTTATCAAAGTTTCCTTTATAAATGTATTCGTTTGCTAAGTTTAATTTTCCAAAAAGATAATTTGGATGTTCAGCAACGATCCATTTATTTGTTTCGTATGCCTTTATTATATTGCCTTGTACTTGRTAAACAGTTGCTAAATTGTTTTTAAATTGAGGTACCTTCGGATATTTTAAACTCAATTTTATCAATTTCGGAATCATTTTCTTTTTTCCCTTTACAACGTCATCAAATATGTCGGTTAAAACATCTACTACCTGAGGTGTCAAACCTTGTTGCTTTTTTAACAGTAAATTATCTTCACTTATTTTATATGTTATTAATTTATCTTTTGTCATCTTATATTTTTTTTAAACAGTTTACTATATTTTTTAATTACTTCTTTATCAAACTTTTTCTCTTCATTAATGCGACCTATAATATGTACTCCTGTCATTTTTTTGATAATACCTTCAGTAGTTTTATTTTCATTTCCGCTATAAATTATTGACACATCAAATCCTTTTTCTTGTAATAATTTAATAGTTAAAAGTGTGTGATTGATACTTCCTAAATAATGTCTCGATACTACAATTACTTTATAATCTGGTTGGATAATATCCAAAATAGTTTGTGAATCATTCAACGGAACTAATAAACCTCCCGCTCCTTCAATCACCAAATGATTGTTTGTTTTTGGGGTGATAATTTTATTGAGATCTATTTCAATCCCATCAATTTCTGCTGCAGCATGAGGACTCATCGRAGTTTGCAAAGCATAGGAATTTGGGTGGAATTTAGAAACAGAATTAGACAGCAAGTCTTTTACTTTTTTGGTGTCGCAATTGTCTAATTCTCCTGCTTGTACGGGTTTCCAATAATCCGCATTTAAAGCTTCAACTAATATTGCTGAGACGATGGTTTTACCAACGTCGGTTGAGATTCCGGTGATGAAATATTTTTGTTTTGTCATGTCATTACGAGAAGCATCGCGACGAAGTAATCTTTTAATTTGAAGCAGATTGCTTCACTCCGTTCGCAAAGACGTTTAATTTACAAAAGTAGTAAGTAACTTTAACACCTCATCAATTTCTTCGTGCGAATTATATGCATGTAAACAAATCCGCAAGCGTTCTTGACCTATAGGAACCGTGGGTGATAAAATGGGTTTTACATCAAAGCCTTTTTCTTGTAGCTTTTTAGCGATGGATTTCACTCTTTCATTATTGGGAATAAGGCAACAATGAATTGCAGATCCTTTGGGCATTTCCTCTAAGGGAAAAAAAATTAGATTATAGTTATTGGTTGCTACTAGCTGATTGAAATAGTGGATGTTGTTTTTGAGGTTTTGAATAGCAGGATATGACTTCTCGTCCCGATAACTATCGGGAGCGCTCGAAGTGACAGTATTAGTACACATTAACTCTTCAAAAACAATTTTTATAGTTGCCAATGCATGTGGAGGTAGGGCAGTGGTATAAATAAAACTTCGTGCAAAATTTATAAGGTATTCTCTCAATTTTTCAGAACCTAAAATTGCTGCTCCGTGGCACCCCATTGCTTTTCCAAAAGTGACGATGGTTGCAAAAACGGCCTTTCCTAAACCTAATTCTTTTACGAGTCCGCAACCGTTTTCACCTAAAACTCCAACGGCATGCGCTTCATCAACAATTAAATGTGCTTTGTGTTTTTTGCAAAGTTTTGATAACGAGATTAAATCTGGAGAATCACCATCCATAGAAAATACGGATTCTGTTGCGATATATATTTCTGCATTAAGAGTTCTCGACTGCGCTCGAACTGACAAAATTTTACTTTCTAATTTCTCAATATCATTATGCTTAAAACTAAAAGCTTTCGCATTTGACAAACGGATTCCGTCTCGGATAGAAGCATGGATATATTC